>NZ_JBRBZA010000033.1:0-57132 GCF_053493975.1 Thermomicrobium sp. | reverse complement strand
CTTCCCAATCCCCCACCCCACCACTCGCTGCCGGTTCGGACGGGGGAGAGAAACCATTGACGGCGCTTTCGACCGTGTGGTAATGTGCTCTCGTGGAACTCTCACTGCACCGTTTTCGGCAAACTTGGACCGGGTCACACGGTGAGCTGAGGAGTGATGGATGACGCAGTACATCGCTCGTCGCCTTCTGATGGTCATTCCGACCCTCATCGCCATTTCGCTGATCACGTTCGTCATCATGCATGCGACACCGGGAAGCCCGATGCAGCCACGTGCCCCACAAGCGAACCCCTTGCCACCAGCCGCCCAAGAAGCGCTGGCCAAGAAATACGGGCTCGACAAGCCGTTGTGGCAACAATATCTGCACTATCTGCGGAACATTTTCACGCTCGACTTCGGGTTCTCGTACCAGTACCAGACGCGTGAGGTGCGCGATATCATGGCTTCCACTCTGCCAGTCTCTCTCCATCTCGGTGTCATGGCCATGGCTCTCGCCATCTTGATCGGCATCCCGCTCGGCGTCATCGCAGCCATCAACCAGAACGGCCCGGTCGATTACCTCTGTAGTTTCATCGCGACGCTGGGCGTCGCTGTCCCGAACTTCATCCTGGCCCTCTTCCTCATCGTGCTGCTCGTCCTGCTCATCCCGATCATTCCTCGTACCGGCGGCTGGGATTCACCGATCGACTGGGTTCTGCCCACACTCGCGCTTTCACTCGGCCCGATCGGGATCATCGCCCGCTATACCCGGGCCAGTATGGTCGAAGTCTTGCGACAGGACTTCATTCGGACCGCCTACGCGAAGGGGCTGAGCGATCGACAAGTGATCGTGCGCCATGTGCTCAAGAACGGCTTGATCCCACCCATCACCATCCTGGGGCCCATGTTCGCTGCCATCGGCACCGGCTCGCCATTCGTCGAGAAGATCTTCCGTGTGCCAGGGATGGGACGCTTCTTCGTCGACAGTCTGATCGCTCGTGATTACCCGATGATCATGGCCGTCATTCTGATCTATGGGGCGTTCCTCGCCATCATGAATATCGTCGTCGACATCTTGTACGGTGTCGTCGATCCGCGTATCCGCCTGGCTTGAGCCGAGACTCGGAGAGGAGCTCACCGCATGGCCACCACCGGTGCTGGGATGACCGGTCGAGCGGAACGGGCCGATGCCCTCATCTGGGCAGCCCGCCCTCACCGGACGCTCTGGCGCGATGCGCTCAGTCGTCTCCTCGCGAACCGCCTCGCCTTGTTCGGGCTCATCATGGTCATCATCTTCACACTCATGGCGATCTTCGCACCCGTGCTCGCCCCGTACCCGTACGATAAAGCCGATTTTTCGGCAGTCTCCCAGTTTCCGACGTGGACCGGAAAGTATCCGCTCGGCACCGATCTCGTCGGTCGCGACATGCTCAGTCGCCTCATCTGGGGTGCACAGGTCTCCATGCTCGTCGGACTCGGTGCCCAGGTCATCGTCTTCTTGATCGGCGTGCCGATCGGGGCGCTGGCTGGCTACCTCGGTGGTCGCGTCGACGCGATCCTGATGCGCTTCGTCGACGTGATGTATGCTTTTCCACAACTTCTCTTCGTTATCCTGATCATGGCGGCGCTCGGACGCGGCATGCAGAACATCTTCATCGCGATCGGTGTGACTGGCTGGGTCACGCTCGCTCGTCTTACCCGCGCCGAGTTCTTGGCGCTGCGCGAGCGCGATTTCGTCATCGCCGCGCGCGCCGCGGGCGCTTCTCCCTGGCGTATCATCACGCGGCACCTTCTGCCGAACGCCCTGTCGCCGATCATCGTGACCCTGACCTTCGGCATTCCCCAAGCCATCTTCACCGAAGCAGCCCTGAGTTTCATCGGGATCGGCATTCCCGAGCCGCGCCCGAGCTGGGGCAAGATGGCTGGCGAGACGCAGCAGTACATTACCTCGTACTGGTACATGCCGATCTTCCCGACCATCCTGATCGCGCTCTTGATGCTCAGCTTTACGTTCCTGGGTGACGGGCTCCGCGACGCACTCGATCCACGGACGCGCAAACGCGACTGAAAGGAGGTGAGGACGATCGGAGAAGATGCACGCTCGTTTGGAGTGAGGAGTCGTCTCTTGACCCCAAGAGGAGGAGGTACGATGAGCGACAAACTCCGCTGGTGGGAAGACCCTGAACAAGTTGCACTCCTGTGGAAACGCTTCCAAGTCGTCGGGATGGACCGGCGCGAGTTCATCCGCATCGTCGGCGCGGTCGGCGGAACCACCGGTGCCGCATTGGCTGCTGCTGCCTGCCAGCGCGCACCTGAAGCCACGCCGACCCCTGTCGCAGCAGTCACGCCACCGCCTGTCCCCACCCCGACGCCACCGCGTGCAGTCGGCCCGACACCGACCGTTGCCCCCGCTCCTACGCCCGCCGAGGGGGAACTCGCCGCGGACCAGGTCTTCCGGACCAACATGGAGCGCGACCCACAGAGTTTCGACTTCAACCGCGATCTCTACTGCGAGGGCGATTCTTCCTGCTTCGCCATGCTCGGGATGTTCACGCCTGATCTCGAGGTGGTTCCCGATATCGCCGAGCGCTGGGAGCCCAACCAGGACGCGTCGGTCTGGACCTTCTACCTCCGCAAGGACACCTACTGGAGCAACGGCGATCCGGTAACCGCTCACGACTACGAGTGGTCCTGGAAGCGCCAGCTCGATCCAGCCACTGCCGCCCCGTATGCCGGCTTCCTGTACGACATCAAGAATGCCGAAGCCTTCAACACCCAGAAGCCCGGCGTGACGCGCGATGACGTCGGCGTCAAAGCACTCGACGACTACACGCTCCAGGTCACCCTGGAAGGACCACGCGGTTACTTCCCGATTTTGGCCGCCTATATCGCCGCCGCGCCAGCCCATCGACCATCGGTCGAAAAGTATGGTGACAAGTGGACCGAGGCCGAAAACATCGTCTGCAACGGCCCCTTCAAGCTCGTCCGTTGGGAGCACGACAAGATCGTCGTCTTGGAAAAGAACGAGAAGTACTGGAACGCAAAGAACATCACGCTCCAACGGGTCGAACGGCCGATCATCCCCAGCGAAGCCGTGCTGCAAGCCTATGAAAACAACGAGATCGACTGGATGTGGCGCGGGCCGCTCGGCCAGCTGGAACGGATCCGCTCCGATCCCAAGCTCAGCAAGGAGTACCACCAATTCAATCTCTTCGGAACGTGGTATCTCGTACCCGATCCGAAGTTCGAGCCCTACAATCTCAAGGAAGTGCGCCGGGCCATGGCGCATGCCATCGACCGCGAGACGATCGTCAAGCAAGTGCTCAAAGGGCTGGCGACCGTCGCCTATACGTTCACCCCGCCCGGCATGCCCTACTACATCGAACCGGACGACAAGATCCGCGAACTGACCGAGTACAACCCGGACAAGGCGCGCCAGTGGCTCAAAGGTACTCCCTACGAGGGCGGCAAGAACTGGCCGAAGGGGCTGACCCTCACCCACCGCGAGGAGGGTGACGCTCCCAAGGTCGCTGCTGCTGCCATCATCCAGATGCTCAAAGAAGTGCTCGGTATGGAACTCGAGCACATCATCGGCGAGCCGCGCGAGACCTACGAGCGGATGTGGAAGCACGAAATCCCGCTCATGTGGGTCCGCTGGTACGTCGACTACCCCGATCCTGCCAACACCCTCTTCCAAGTCTGGTATTCGAAGGCACCGACGGGCCGCCGCCATGAGTGGTCGAACGACGAGTTCGACCGACTCACGCTCCAGGCGAACGGCGAGCAGGACCCGAAGAAGCGGTACGAGCTGTACTACAAGGCCCAGCTGATCCAGCTGGAGGAGGCCGCAGCAATCTATGTCTACAACCCGTGGAGCTACGGACTCATGAAGCCGTGGGTCACCAATCTCCCACGCAATCGCAACGGTGACTTCATGCCGGAGTGGAACATTTTCATCCGACACTACGACTACTACAAGATCCTCAAGCACTGAGCATCTTCCTGGCACGACGACGAACGAGCCTGGGGGCAGCATTCCCCGGGCTCGTTCTCTCTCCTCCGTCATCGGATGTCTTCACGGGCTACACTAGATCCAGCGAAGCTGCTCGCCCCTGGCACGCATCGCCGGGTGTTCGACGAATGACAGCCCGAGCGTCCGCTCCTCAGTGCAGTCGCTCAAGGCTCCTGTCCAGACGAGGTGATGCTGACGCTCGCGCGACTCAGACTGTCCCTCACGATCGCACCCACGCCGACCAGTCCCAGCTGCAACCAGCGATCCGCTGACCAGTCGGCTCCGTGCTCCCCTGGGGACCCGGCTCGATCGTGATACCCATGCCACGATACCGCGTCCATTGGTCCGGAGCCTCGATCAGGAGCAGCACCGAACCGCCACGGTCGGGGAGAAAGACCCCCGCATCGACGCGGCTCCCATCAGTGCGCAGCAGCCAGACCTGATACACCCGGCCAGCCTCGGGACGCTCGAGACCACCGAGCACGAGCAGTCCATCGCGTCCCTCGCGATCGAGGAAGATCCGGCCGACCTCCGGTGGGAAACCTGCTCGCTCCCCCTGCACGACTGTCGACCAATCAGCCCTCGCGAGGACAGCGACGATGCGCTCTTGCTGGGTCGCGAACTCTTCGAGCCGACGCTCGAGGCGCGTCACGGCCAGCAGCAGGACCCCGAGCAACAAGAGCGCCGCCGCAGCCAGTCCACCCCATGCCCAAGCCAGTCGCCAGCGTCGCCGATCTCCAGGATCGGCTCCGGCGAGGATCCGATTCCGGAGCGCAGGCGGTAGATCGACTTGTCGAACGGCTGCTCCCAGCCAACCGAGTGTCTCCTCGATCCGGCGCAACTCGTTTTGGCACAGTACACACGCTTCGAGGTGCTGCGCCACCACCACCGCCTCCGCAGGGTCCAGCAAGCCCAAGGCATACGCTTCCAGATCCACCTTATGATCGGCCAACGATCGTCCTGTCATGACTCGCGATCTCCTGCCAGCGCTTCCGCGAGACGCCGCAGTGCTGTCCGCACGCGTGTCTTGACCGTCCCGAGCGGGAGTCCGAGCCGTTCGGCAATCTCCCGTTGAGTCAGCCCACTGAAGTAGGCGAGTTCGAGCACTTCCCGGAGTCCACTGTCCAGTTCGGCCAGAGCGCGCCGCAGCCCAGCAGCCACATCGGCTCGCAGCACCAGATCCTCAGGATCGTCCTGGCCCAGCGCGCTCATCGTGTCGAACTGCACCCCGACCTGGTAGTCGCGAGAGCGCCGGCGCAGGACATCGATGGCCCGATTCCGAGCCGATCGCAGGAGCCAGGAGACAAATGCCCCTCGCTCCGACTCGTAGAGATGCGGGTACTGCCACAAGTGGATGAACAGCTCCTGGGTGATGTCCTCGGCAGCCTGCTGGTCGTGCACGATGCTCAGTGCCAACGAGTACACACGACGCGCGTAACGGTCATAGAGCGCCTCGAGTGCCGCTCGATCACGGGAACGAAGCCGGGCGACCAGTTCGAGGTCGCTCGGTCCAGTCATCTCTCCCTTCATCGTGCGCCACACACCAGACACCCGACCATCCCAGTGCCACTATCATACGTCTTGCCCTGGGCCGTAGGATTGCTGCTGGGGCTCGGAGACCAGGGAGGGAGTCGAGCATGCACCGCCTGTCCATCGCTGCCGGTATCGTCATCGCCTTTTTGGCTGGCTGGCTCGCCGGGAGCGGTTGCCTGAGCGTCCGTAGCGCCGCGACCCCGACGACGGTTCCCGCGCTCACGCCGATCCCTACCAGCACGCCATCACTCGCGCCGATCGCCGAACTCTCGCCGCCGGTCTCCGCGAGCCCAGTCATCTCTTCCGCTCCGCCACCGACGGGAGACTTCGCGACTGCGATCGAGCATGTCGCCGCTCAGGTGATACCAGCTGTCGTCTACGTGTCTGTCCGGGCCGTCGTACCGGGCTTCTTCGGCTTCGGGCAGATCCAGGAAGGAGTCGGCTCGGGGGTCATCTTCGATCCGCGCGGCTACATCCTCACCAACGACCACGTGATCGCTGGCGCGCAAGAAATCCGGGTCGTGCTCAACGATGGTCGGCAGTTCACCGGTCGCGTGCTGGGTCGCTCCCCAGCCAACGATATCGCTGTCGTCAAGATCGATGGGGAAAACTTGCCTGTCGCGACACTGGGTGACAGCGATCAACTGCGCGTCGGGCAATGGGTCGTCGCCATCGGGAACGCTCTCGGGCTGGAAGGTGGTCCCACGGTCACCGCTGGCGTGGTCAGCGCACTCGACCGGACGATCGACCCGGGCTTCGGTGAGCCGGCTATCGGTCCCCTCATCCAGACCGACGCGGCCATCAACCCCGGCAACTCCGGGGGACCACTCGTCGACCTCGCCGGTCGAGTAGTGGGGATCAACTCGGCCAAGATCCAGACGGCCGAGGGGATCGGCTTCGCCATTCCCATCAACAAAGCCAAGGAGATCGTGCAACAACTGTTGGAGGCTCGCCCGCGCGCCTATCTCGGCATCGTCTCAGTGAGCGTGACACCTGCCCTCGCCGCAGCCTACGGTTTACCGGTGCAGCGCGGTGTCCTCATCGTCGAGGTGACCCCGGACAGTCCAGCCGAGCGAGCCGGACTGCAACCCGGTGACATCATCGTCCGTGTCGATGAACGCGATGTCACGCGGAGCGACGAGCTGCCAGCGATCCTCGCTGCCCATCAGCCAGGCGACCAGGTCACGATCGTGGTCAATCGTCAAGGCCGCGAGCAGACGTTCACGGTGACCCTCGGGAGTGCCCCGGTCATCCAGTGAGGGAGGCGATCGCGATGGCGAGTCAGAGCGACGTGCTCTTCGCTCAGCTGCTGCGCGAGTTCGGGCGCCCAGCGCCGGAGGACCCGGCTCGGCCACGCTTGCTGCGAGCGCTCAGGGAACGTCAGTGGCTCGTGCCGGGAGCGAGTGTGCTTCTTCTCCTCCCCTCGCCGGAACTCGTTGCAGCCGTTGCGGATCACGGTGCGCACGTCACCGTGGTGGAACCGCTCGAACCCCTGCTCGAGCGAGCACGCCAACGGCTCAGTGGCCTGAAGACGCCGATCCACTGGATTCGACGCGATCCGCAGCGCCTCCCGTTCCGCCGCGCGTTCGATCTCGTGCTCGGCTCGGGCCTCGTCCTCGGAACGAGCGGTGCCCAGCAGGCTGATGAAGAAGTGTTGCGTCAACTCGCGCTGGCTCTTCGGTCTGGAGGGACGCTGCTCCTCGACCTGCCCAATCGGGAGCTGCTCGTCCGCGAGTTCGTCGAACGGATCTGGGGCGAGATCGACGGTTTGCGCGTTCTGGTCCGCCAGCACTGGGACCTACCCGAAGGCACAGTGCAGGTCGAGTGGCAGCTCCTCTGGCCCTCCGGGACTAGCGAGCGCTGTGAACGCACGCTGCGTCTCTACGCCGCGAGCGAGCTCGCAACGCTGGTACGCCGGAGTGGGTTCGCCACTCTCGAATTCTGGGGCGACGATGACGCTGCACCGTACCGACTCTGGTCATCGCGGCTGTTGCTCGTCGCGCAGACGGCCAGCGAGCCATCCCAGCCCTTGGCAGTCGGGAGCGAGCCGGAGCAGTCGTCCGCATGATGCGAGAGTCGTGGTCGATCGTCCAGATGGTCAACGCTGAACGGATCGTCGTATTGGGCTGGGGTCGAGCGATCCTCGCCCAACTAGCACATCCTCTCGTCGCAGCGGGGGTGGCCGAACACTCGTCGTTCGCCTGCGATACTTGGTCAGCCTTGCGTCGCTTTCGTGCAACAGTCGATGCGATGCGCGCGCTCACCTTTGGCCCCCCACAGGCAGCTCGAGCAGCCGCTGCTCGCATCATCCGCACCCACGCTCGCGTCCAGGGCAGGCTCCGTGAGCCGAGCGGTCGCTTTCCAGCCGGTACCCGGTACAGTGCGCACGATCCTGCTCTCCTCGCTTGGGTGCACACCACGACCGTCGAAGCGATGATCGCAGCATACGAGCGTTTCGTCCGTGTGCTCACCCCGGAGGAGCGCGACCGCTACTGTCAGGAAGCGAGCGCCATGGAGTTTTGGCTGGGTAGACCGTCTGGGTACCTTCCTCGCTCCTGGGGGGAGATCGAGGAGAAGATCACCCGAGCGCGCCAGGACGGGACGCTCGTCGTCACACCGCTCACGCGGCAACTCGCCGACTCTGTCCTTTCCCCACCGCATCCCTGGTGGCTCGCGCCGAGCGTCCGCTTCTGGCGCTGGCTGACCATCGGTCTCCTGCCCGACTGGCTCCGCGCGGCCTATGACCTCACCTGGTCTGCTCGTGACGACGAGCGATTCGAGCGCTGCCTCGGTGCGATCCGCTGGATCTGGTCGCGGCTTCCCGCGATCGTCCGCACCTGGCCAGAAGCACGGTCTGCCCAGTCAGGTGCGCTTCCCCCCGAAGGAATGACGCGCGTGGGAGTTCCGCGGTGAGAGCTTTCTCCACTTTCGTCCGCCGCTTCGGCATTCCCCTCGGCCTGCTCGCCTTGAGTGTCGCGATCGCTGGCGCGACACTGGCGCGCTACGCGCTACCAGTCAGTACATCGTCCACCACAACGGTCGCCCCTTCACCCGAACCGACACCGACCCCCACGCCGACACCATCTCCGACGCCCGAGCCACCCTCGCTCAGCGCCCGCTCCGTCCTCGTCGTCGATCTCACCACTGACCGGATACTCTTGGAGCGCGCCAGCCGGACACCCCTTCCTCCAGCCAGTACCCTCAAACTCCTGACCGCGCTGACCGCTGTGGAGATCCTCTCATCTGAAGAGATCGTCACGGTCCAGCCAGAAGACATGGTCGATCCGGTCCGTGAATCGGCCATGGGGCTGGGTGCTGGGGACACGATCACGGTCCACGATCTGCTGATCGGCCTGCTGCTCCCCTCCGGCAACGACGCCGCCCGGGCACTGGCCCGCATTGCTGGCGAGCGACTCGCTGGTCCTCCCGATCGATCACCGCGCGACCGCTTTCTCTTTGCGATGCAGGAGAAAGCTCGGGAACTCGGCCTCAGCGAAACGGTCGTCCTGTCGCCGGATGGCGACGACATACCCGAGCAGACGACGAGCGCGCGCGATCTCCTCCAGCTCGCTCGCGCCACGCTCGACCATCCGGAACTCGCTGCTCTCGTTGCGTTGCGCACGGCGCAGATCCGTGTCGGCGGTCCGAACGCACGGGTGCTCGAACTCCGGAACACGAACGAGCTCCTCGGTCAACTCGGGGTCATCGGCATCAAGACCGGCACGACCCCCGAGGCCGGGCAATGTCTGGTCGCTGCGTGGCGCACCAGTGACGAACGGACCTTCGTCGCCATCGTCCTCGGGAGCCAGGATCGCTACGGTGACGTGCGAGCGATCATCGATTGGGTCGCGCGGGCGACCGGCAGCGCACCGGCCCCCTGATCCCCCGTGAACAGCGCCAGGGTGGCCGGGGACTCCAGCACTGCGCTCATCCGATCGAGCGGCCCCGCTTCACCCATGCCGGGCGGAGACAGGTAGTCCAGCGAGGCTCGCTGGACTCTCTCAGCCTCAGCGAGCGCACGCAGACCGAACCCGGCACTACACCCTCGCGGAGTCTCGTGTCGCATAGCTCCGTGCGCCCTCGGCATCCCGTGCCAGAGCGTTGCAGCGCGGATCGCTCGTCTCGTCGCACTACCTGCAGGAGCGGTGGGAAAGTAGCTGCCACTCCAGGCCAGCACCTGTTATGCTTGCCAGCCGTCTTCTCGATTCCTCCAGCGCCCCCCGGAGTAGGAGCGCGAAGGAATGGAAGCGTGACCGCCGAACGTCCAGCCGCACCGTCCGGAGAGACATCGCGACTGACGCGCCTGTACGGCGCTCTGGCCGCGAGCGCGCTCGCGGTGCCAGCCTACCGACGCTTCTGGGCCAGCATGCTCGTTTCCAACATCGGGAGCTGGCTCCAACTCGTCGCCCAAGGATGGCTCATCCTGGCCCTCACCGGCTCGCCCGCCTATCTCGGGTTGTATGGTCTCTTGCGATCCATTCCGACCCTGACGATCACGGTGGTCGGCGGGGCGATCGCCGACCGGGTCGATCGGCGCCAGATCCTACTCGTCACCCAGTCGTTGGCCGCCCTGCTCGCGCTGCTCCTCGGGATCCTCGATCTCACCGGGACGATCAGGCCGTGGCATATTCTGGCTATCGCGTTCGCCACCGCGACCGTCATGGCGTTCGACAATCCGGCACGCCAGGCTCTGGTTCCCGGTCTCGTCGGGAACGAGCGCGTCGCTTCCGCCGTCGGCTTGAACTCCGCTGCGTGGAACGCGGCCGCAGTGATCGGCCCATCGCTGGCTGGCTTGCTGGTCGCCGCGGCCGGCACCGGTTGGGCCTTCGTGCTCAACGGGGTGAGCTATCTTCCGGTGCTCTGGGCCGTCTGGACGATCGCACCAGCACCGCCCGAGCACACGAGCAGGACGTCCCTGCTCGTCCACGTTCGCGTCGGCCTGAGGGCTGTCCGGCACGACCGGCGCCTGCTCGGCCTGTTGACCCTGCTCGCCGTGCCCACCTTCCTCGGTCGCCCCTACCTGCAGCTCATGCCGGTTTTCGCCCGCGATGTCCTGCACACCAGCGCGGCGGGATATGGTGTGCTCATGGGAATCAACGGAGCTGGCGCGCTGAGCGGGGCTCTGCTCGTCGGGCGGCTGGGGTCACGTCAGGATCGCGGTCGTATCCTGTTCCTCGTCAACCTGGTCTTCGCTGGGACACTCGTCGTGTTCGCGCTCTCACGTTGGCTCGAGCTGTCGGCGATCCTGCTCTTCCTCATCGGTGCCAGCCAGACGCTCCTGATGGCTCTCACGAACACGCTCATCCAGCTGATCGTTCCGGACGAGTTCCGCGGCCGCGTGATGGCCCTCTATACCTTGATTCCGATGGGCTTGATGCCACTGGGAACGATGGCACTCGGCGGGATCGGGGATCTTTTCGGCGTGCCAGCCACGGTCGCGGTCGCTGCAGCGGGCGCGTTCGTCTTCACGCTGGCCGGTCGCCGGCTCTTCCCCGAGGTCTACCGGCTCGCTTGACGTTCGCGCTCCGGCTCGGCAGCCAGTTCTGCTCGCACGGTCACGAGCTTCCCCTGGCGCACGACACCGAGCACGATCGTGCTTCCGACCGCTGCGCGCCCCAAGAGACGCTGCAGATCGGTCGGTGACCGCACGGGTGCGCCATCCAGGCTCACGATCACGTCACCCGGTCGCAGTCCGGCTCGCGCCGCAGGACTCCCGACGATGACCTCGCGGACCGCGATCCCAGCAGCTCGCGTTCCACCGTGTTCTGGAACGAAGCGTCCTGGCACGCTCTTGAGCTCACCGATGATCCCCAGCCAGGCGCGCTGCACGCGTCCCTCGCGCAACAGCTGGCCGGCCACCCACTGTGCGGTACTGGCAGGAATCGCGAAACTCAGCCCCTGCGCACCCGCGACGATCGCTGTGTTGACACCGACCACCTTGCCGCGCGTATCGACCAGCGGCCCACCCGAATTCCCCGGATTGAGGGGAGCGTCGGTCTGAATGACGTTCTCGATCGACCGACCGTCCGGCCCCCGCAACGAGCGGCCGAGCGCCGAAACCACGCCGGTCACCACGCTCGCCTGCAATCCCAGCGGATTCCCGATGGCGATCACCAGCTGACCGACCTGCAGGCGATCCGAATCGCCGAACTCGACGATGGGAAGCCCGTTCGCCTGAACGCGCACGACGGCGAGATCGGTCGCTGGATCTTCACCGACCAGCTGCGCCGCGTATTCCCTCCCATCGGCGAGCGAGACGACGATCTGCCGCGCGCGATGAACGACGTGACTGTTGGTGAGGACGTAGCCATCGGGTGTGATCAGGAATCCCGAACCCGCACCAGGAATCTCGGAACCACGATGTGTCGGGCGGACGACACGCAATCCGACGACCGCCGGTGCGACACGCTGGACGACACGAACCACGGCCGCCGAAAAGGCATCGAGCAGGGTCTCCGGCTCGACGGCAGGACTCGTACCGCCCGGCAGAGCCACATCGTCAGCATCGGCCGTTGCGATCGGCTGAACGAAGAGTGTGTGGTGCAGCACGGTTCTCCCTCCTCGGTGAAGCATCGGTCATCGTTCAATCGACATCCGGTCCAGCGTGCCGGAGCTCTTGCACCCGGACCAAGGCGCGGCGCAGTTCCTCGAGCCACTCCGCTTGGTGACGACCGACCAAGCGGACACACCAGGCCAGTGCCTCGCTCCGGCTCCGCGCGATTCCAGCTTCGACCAGCGTATCCAGGACCTGCCGCTCGGTGAGTCGCAAGCGCGTCATCACGGGTATGCTCAGCACCGTGAAGGACTGGCGAATCGGACCGCAGGCTGCTCCCCAGGAGACCTTGCGGCCGAACCGGTACTCGGCTTCGCTGGCGATGCGCATGCGCTGCGCACGCGTTTCCTCGCGGAAACGCTGGATCCGCGCCGCACAAGCGGCCTGCCGCTCCTCCTCGCTCGCACCCTCCGGAAGTGGCGGCTCAGCGAGACGACCGACGACGAGAATCTCGTCCCGGTCGTAGGCGATCTCGGGCGGCTCCACGAACCAACCTTCCGGGAGACGCCCGAGGAACCACGCGCGGAGCTCGGCTGCGAACGGATCGTGCCTCATCGGAGTCCTCCTTCTGTCGATTTCCATACTTACAGTATTACACACTGACACATCCGCCGGTCAGCGGGGCTGTCGGCTGTCCCGGCGAGAGCAGTGCGCCGGGGAGTATCCTCCGTGCGGACGGTGGCGGTGCGGTGCTTCGCGACCCGCGTACTGGGTGTTCGACGGTCTCCTGCCCGCGGCCACGCTCCCTCAGCGATGCCGCGCATCGCAAGACACGAACCAGTGCTTCATGGAATTCGCCTCCTCATTTTCCAGCCGAACAGCCGTCGCCATGCTGCTCACCCTTACGCACGGCTCGACTCGTATCGCCTCGACCGGATACCGCTAGTCATGTGTCATGAAGGCACGATGACCCGCGCATGCCGCTGAAGCGGAGTGGGCCAGGGGTCGCGCTAGCGCCGCGAGGATCGCGATCATGGTAGGCTACCCGCAGGGTGGTGAAGCGGACAGGGAGGGTTGGACACGATGGCAGGTCCAGTGGTCGTTCCCGTACTCCCGAGTTATCTCGATCCGGAGCGCGTGACCCATTGTGCGGTCCCGTTCGGTCGAGCGATCGCCCAGCGACTCGGGAGCGAACTCGTCCTGCTTTCCGTCGTCGAGATCACCGAATCCCTGCGCACGTATCTGGAAGCGGAGGGAGAGCAGGTCGAACAGTTGGTGCAACGCTGGTTGGAGCAGCGCCGCGAGGCGCTCGAACGTCTGCGGGACGCGATCAGCGACGTCCCCTGTCGTATCGAGGTACGGCTCGGGGAGCCGGCCAAGGAGATCGTCGCGTACGCCGAGGCGAGTCAGGCAGCAGTCATCGTGATGAGCAGCCACGGCCGCTTGGGTGTGGCCCGTCTGCTGGTGGGGAGCGTCACCTTCAGCGTGATGCAGCGGGCACGGCAACCGGCGCTCGTCGTGCGCGCTCGTGTACCCGTTCCAGCTCCCAACGCACCGGTCACATTCTCGCCGGTTCTCGTCCCCCTCGACGGTTCCGCGCTGGCCGAGGAGGCGATCGATACCGCGCTCGACCTGCTCGGTCGGGGTTCGGAGCCCCTGCAGCTCCACCTCTTTCATGTCCTCGCCGAGGAAGAAGATCCCGTGCGCTGGCAGCACTATCTCGAAGCTGTCGCTCAGCGAGTCCGTGCCCGCGGCTATCCGACCAGCTGGAGTCTCGGCAGTGGGCCGGTCGCCGAGACGATCGCGGCCGAAGCAGCCATGCGCCAGGCTGGCCTCATCGCGATGGGCACGCACGGCATGAGCGGGATCCGACGAGTCCTTTTGGGCTCGACGGCCGAGCACGTCCTCCATGCGACGACCGTGCCGCTCCTCCTTCACCGGCCTCAGGCCGTCCAACAAGCCCTGGCCGAGCCGACCAGTGCGAGCGAAACGCTGCGGGCGCGCGATATCATGACGCCGGACCCCGTAACGGTCGGGCCAGACGCCACACTCGAACAGGTCGCCCAACTCATGCTCGAGCGGCAGATCGGCGCCGTTCCGGTGGTCGATGCGGACGGAAGGCTGCTCGGCTTGATTCGCGAAGAGGACTTCCTAGCGCAGGAAAAACCGATCCCCTTTGCAGCCTTCCGCGCGCCGCAGCTTTTCGGCCACTGGCTGAATGCGGGAGGGATCGAGCGGATCTACGCTGAAGCGCGGACGCTGCAGGCGGGAGCCGTGGCGCAAGCACCGGCAGTGACAGTGACGGAGGACACACCACTGAGCCGAATCGCCCAACTCATGGTCGAACGCGGCGTCCGGCACATCCCGGTCGTGCGTGACGGCAAACTGGTCGGCATCGTCACCCGACATGATGTCCTCAAGGCGATCGCCCGACAGCACAGCACGTCAGCGACGACGCACGCATCGTAGCCCAAAGCGCCTTCGCTGACTGCCCCGCAGGTCGGAGAGTGAGAGGATCGCGTTCTCATGCGAGACACTGTACACTGGCATGCCCTGACGGTAGCGGAAACGCTCGAGCGCCTCGGCACGAGCCTCGAGGGGCTTCCCACGCGAGAAGCGGAGCGTCGCTTACAACAGTTCGGCCCGAACGAAATCGAAACCGTCCCGCCACCGAGCCTTCTCCGCATCATCCTGCATCAGTTCAAGAGTCCACTGATCTACATCCTGTTGGTGGCAGCATTCGTCACGGCTGGACTGGGTGAATGGATCGATACCGGTGCGATCCTCGCCGTTTTGCTCATCAACGCAGCGCTCGGAACCTACCACGAGTTGCGAGCTGAGCGAGCGATCCGCTCGCTCATGCTCTACCTCAGCCCACGCGCTCGTGTGATCCGCGATGGCGTCGAGCGCGAGATACCCGCCAGGTCTCTGGTTCCCGGTGACATTGTCCTCCTGGAATCGGGGATCCGCGTTCCAGCCGACCTTCGACTCGTTTCGACCACAGCACTCATGGTGGACGAGTCGGTTTTTACCGGCGAATCAGTTCCGGTGGTCAAACGCACCGATCCGGTCGTGCCCGAAGCACCGATCGCTGATCGTGTTTGTATGGCGTTCCTCGGCACGATCGTCACGAGCGGTCGCGGTGTCGGCGTCGTCGTCAGTACCGGTAGTGCCACGGAACTCGGCAAGATCGCTCATCTGGCTCGGGCCGAGACCCAACCGCAGACGCCGCTCGAGAGACAGTTCGCGCGCTTTGCCCGTCTCGTCGCCCTCGTCGTTCTCGTCAGCATCGCAGCGATCAGCGTCTTCGGCGTGCTCCGTGGTGATCAACCGGCGCTCCTCTTCAAGTTCGCGGTCGGTGCGGCGGTCGCCATCGTTCCAGAAGGGCTTCCGATCGTCGTGACACTCGTCCTCGCAGTGAGTGCCCAGCGAATGGCACGGCGCCGTGCCATCGTGCGGCACCTGGCTGCTGTCGAGACGCTCGGCAGTACCACCGTCATCGGCTCCGACAAGACCGGGACGCTCACCGAGAATCGGATGACGGTTCGGGCTCTCTGGGCCGCAGAGCGAGTCATTTCCTTCGAGGATGAGGCACTCGATCCCATACCGCATCCATCGTTCTCTGCACTGCACGAGACATCGTTTTGGGATCTTCCGCCACCTCTCCGCGTGCTCGTGACCGGCGTGCTCGCGAATGAGGCGACCCTCGCACACAGCGAAGAAATCGGACAAGAACGAGTAGGCATGGGTGATCCGACCGATCTCGCACTCCTCATCGCCGGTGCAAAACTCGGTCTCGTTCGAGAGGAACTGGAAGGTATTTATCCGATTCTCGCCGAGATACCGTTCGAACCGGAGCGACGTTTCGCAGCGGTCGTCGCGCGGATCGACGGCCAACCGGTTTTCCTCGCGAAAGGAGCGCCCGAACGCATCCTCGACATGTGCAGTACCTGGGCGAGCCCGCAAGGACTCGCTCCGATCGACCGCGAGGCGATTCTGGCGGCAGCCCACCAACTCGCTCGACAGGGCCTGCGAGTACTCGGCTTCGCGGCAGGCGAAATACCGTTCGAGCACGCCGACCGCATCGAGTCACTGCTCGAGCCCAGTGGCTTGACGTTCCTCGGTCTGGTCGGGCTCTGGGATCCTCCCCGCGCCGGTGTCCGCGAGGCTATCGCCAGCTGCCACACCGCTGGTATCCGCGTCGTCATGATCACCGGCGACCACGCCGCGACCGCTGCAGCGATCGCCGATTTCCTGGGCATCGCTCCCCGTTCGAGCCCTGTCCTCACTGGCCGGGAACTGCAACGACTGTCCGACGAGGAACTCCGTTCCGTCGTCCAGCAGGTTTCGATCTTTGCACGGGTCGAGCCCGAGCAGAAATTGCGGATCGTGCGTGCCTTGCAAGCCAACGGCGAAACGGTTGCCGTGACCGGAGACGGCGTGAACGATGCCCCCGCACTGCGGGCAGCTGAGATCGGTGTCGCGATGGGCAAGAGCGGCACCGATGTCGCCCGCGAGGCAGCCGATATCGTCCTGACCGACGACAACTTCGTGACCATCGTCGCGGCAGTCGAGGAGGGACGCGGCGCCTTCGATAACTTGCGCAAGGCGACCTTCTTCTTGATCTCCACCGGCGCAGCGATGCTTTTCATCCTGCCGTTCGCAGTCCTGGCCGGGTGGCCCCTACCCTTTTATCCAGCACAGCTGCTCTGGCTCAACCTGGTCACCAACGGACTCCAGGACGTCGCCATGGCTTTCGAGCCGAAGGAACCTGGGCTCATGCGTCGTCGTCCACGGCCCCGACGCGAGGGAATTCTCTCCCCACTTCTCTGGGAACGGACACTGCTCAGCGGTCTCGTCATGGCCGCGGGCACGCTGTGGATTTTCGACTGGACTCTGCGTTCGACCGGATCCCTCGATCTCGCCCGCACTGTCGCACTGACGACGATGGTGATCTTCCAGAATTTCCAGGTCGGCAATGCGCGCTCGAGCATTCGCTCGCTCTTCCGGATGAGTCCCTTCTCCAATCGAGTTCTCTTCGGCGCGGTCATCGCCGCCATCATCGTCCATGTCGGCGCACTCCACGTCCCGTTCACCCATTTCGTGCTCCGCGTCGAGCCGATCCCGCTCGACATGTGGCCGCGCATCATCCTGGTCGCCAGCACGATCCTCGTGGCAGTCGAGGTGCACAAGTGGCTGCGGCGACGCTGGCCGCGCCGCGATTCCTGGGAGACGAGCGAAGTTCTCGAGGAACTGCCTCGACAGCCGACGATGCAGCCGGCAAGACAGCCGACACCTGATCCGTGATCGACGGCTGCCTCTCGTTCAGCCGCTGTGCGGGACGGAGAACGCGGCACTGACGACAACGAGCGCACGTGCCGTCTCAGCGGCGCACGCCCTCGTAGAGCAGTTCCCGCGTGCGCGCAGCGATGTCGTCCGGATCGACCTGCAAGCGAGCGACTCCGGTTTCCTGCGCGGCCCGCGCGACGGCCGCAGCGACAGCCGGCGGCACGGAGAGGTCGAGACTATCTGGAATCACGTACTGCGGCGAGAGTTGGCGCGGCGAGACGAGTTCAGCGATCGCTTGCGCGGCAGCCAGCTTCATCGCATCGTTGATGTCGCGTGCTCGCACGTCGAGCGCACCGCGGAACACGCCGGGGAAAGCCAGCGAGTTATTGACCTGATTCGGGAAATCCGAGCGCCCAGTCGCCACCACTAGTGCTCCCGCCTCCAACGCTCGATCCGGATGGATCTCCGGATCGGGATTGGCCAGCGCGAAGACGATCGGATCGGGCGCCATGCTGCGGATCATCTCCGGTGTGAGGATGTTCGGGCTGGAAAGCCCGATGAACGCATCAGCACCCACCAGCGCCGTTGCCAGGTCACCGCGCACGCCTGCCTTGTTGGTCAGCCGAGCGATCTCCATCTTGTAGCGGTTCATCCCCGTCTCGCGCTCGCGGTAGATCGCCCCCAGCCGATCGCAGAGAATGATGTCACCGACCCCGTAGACCAAGAGCAGCTTGGCAGTCGCGATCCCCGCAGCCCCGGCACCGTTGATGACCACTTTCGCCTCGGCGAGCGGTGTGCCCCGCAGCTTGAACGCGTTGATCAGCGCAGCCAAAACCACGATGGCCGTCCCATGCTGGTCGTCATGGAACACCGGCATATCCAGGCGTTCCTTGAGCGCCGACTCGATCTCGAAGCAACGCGGTGCCGAAATGTCCTCTAGGTTGATCCCTCCGAAGGAGGGAGCGATGGCCGCCACGATGTCCACGATCCGCTCGGGGTCCCGTTCGGCGATGCAGATCGGGAACGCTTCCACCCCGCCGAGCGATTGAAAGAGGACCGCTTTCCCTTCCATCACCGGCAAGGCAGCTTGCGGCCCGATATCGCCCAGCCCCAGCACGGCACTCCCATCGGTCACGATGGCCACGAGGTTCCCCTTGACGGTCAGGTCGTAGACCGCTTCGCGGTGCTGGCGTACCTCCTCCACCGGCGCCAGAGCTGCCGGCGGCAAGTAGAGCAAGTTCAAGATGTGATGGTCCCGGACCGGCAACTTGCTGCGGATCTCCAGCACGCCACGATACCGCCGGCGCAAATCCAGCGCTTGCTCGGCTAACGAGCGAGGACGCCGGTTGGCCGGCCGCGCAACGTCGAAGACGCCCTCGTAGATGTAGCGGCGCGTGTTCTCCGCCACCTGCTGCGGGTCGACTTCCCGCGTCGCTTCTTTGGTCTCCAAAGCCGCTTGCACCACCGCCGCCGCGATCGCCGGTGCGACGCGAAAGTCGAAGATCTGCGGGACGATCTGCTCCGGACCACGTTGCTCCGGCGGCACCAAACTGGCCAGTGCCTCGGCAGCATAGATCAACGTGCGCAACCGAATGTTGCGGGCGCCCGAATCGAGCAGGCCACGGAAGACACCGGGAAAAACGAGCGACACATCCATCATGTTCGGGTAGTCGGAGCGCCCGGTCGCGACCACCGCTGCACCCGCCTGCCGAGCCAGGTCGGGATCGATCTCGGGAGTCGGTAGCGCCAGCGCGAAGACGATCGGATCGGGTGCCATCGCCGCGACCATTTCCGGCGACAGGATGTTGCCGCGAGCCAATCCGATGAAGACATCAGCACCCTTCAACACCTCAGCGAGCGTTCCGCGTCGCCGCTCCGGATTCGTCTCCTTGGCCAAGTACGCCTTGGCCCAATTCATGCGGTACGGTCGCCCCAAGTAGATCGCGCCCGCGCGATCGCACACGATGAGATCCTTGACCCCGACTCGGGTCAGCAGGCGCGCGACGCCGATCCCGGCGAGGCCTGCCCCAGCGATGACGACTCGGACCTCCTCCAACCGCTTCCCCACCACCTCCAGTGCATTCTTGAGCGCACCGAGTACCAAGATCGCCGTACCGTGGTGCTGGTTGGAGAAGACCGGGATCGGTGCCGCCTTCTCCAAATGGTCCTGGATCGTGAAGCTGTGCGGGGCCCGGATATGATCGAGGCAGAACGCGCCGAAGGTGGGAATCAACGAACGTGCCACTTCCACGATCGCCAAAGGATCTTGGAGATCGACCGCAATCGGGACCGCATCCACGCCAGCGAAGGTCTTGAAGAGAACGGCCTTCGCCTCCAAGAGCGGGAGCGCCGCCTCGACTGGCGCCCGGGTGGGTCCGAAGAGATCGGACGCATCCGTCAGGATGGCGACCGTGTTCCCGCGTCCAGTCAGATCGAACGAACTCACCTCGTCCTGGCTGATCACCCGGCACGCCTCGGCAACGCCGGGCGTGTAGACCAAGCTGAGCATGGCACGATCGCGCAGCGGCACTTTGCTCGCGATGCCGATCAGCCCGCGATATTGCCGGCGATAGGCCAACGCTGCATCTGGCTGATCGAGCAGATACATGCCCCACCCCGTTCAGCGGAACCGAACGCCGTCATCTTTCCCCGGGCATTCTACGGCTCGGAGGATACCTTGGCAATTCGCAGCTGGCAACGCAGCACCGCACGAGCGATGCCGTGCGCTTCACTCCGCGTTCCATGCCTGCCTCACTGCCCACCGCTGGAGCTTGCCGCTCTCCGTCCGGGGAAGCTCGCTCACGAACCGGAACGCTCTCGGCACCTTGTACCCAGCCAGCCGTTCCCGGCACCAACCGGCAAGGTCCGCCGCGCTCACCGTTGCACCAGGACGCAGGACGACCGCCGCGACGACGCGCTGTCCCCATTCCACATCGGGAATCCCCACTACCGCCGCTTCCGCGACCGCGGGATGCGCCAGCAGCACCGCCTCCACCTCCGCCGGATAGACGTTCTCGCCCCCGGTCACGACGAGGTCGTCGCGCCGGTCGAGCACGGTCAGATACCCATCTTCGTCGAGATAGCCCAGGTCACCCGTCCAGAGCCAGCCGTCACGCAGTGCGCGAGCCGTGAGGTCGGGTCGTCGCCAGTAGCCGGGCGTAACGACTGGGCCGCGAACGGTGATCTCGCCCGGCTCCCCTGGTGCAGCCGGGCTGCCGTCTTCCCGCACGACCCGCAACTCGTTCGGGTACAAGGGCTTGCCGGCCGAGCCGAGTTTCCGCAGCGCGTCCTCCGGCGCCAGCGTCGCCAACTGCGAGGCGGTCTCGGTGAGCCCGTAGGTCTGCAGCACGGGAACGCCGAGGGCAGCGGCGCGCTCCAGCAAGGGACGGGGCGCGGGCCCGCCACCGAGCAGGACAGCGCGCACATGACGCGGATAGGGGTGCTCCCCTCGCGCTTCGAGCATCCGCCAGAGCATCGTCCCGACGACCGAGAGCAGCGTCGCTCCCTCATCGATCGCCTGGTTGACCGCAGCCGGATCGAAGCGTTCGTGGAGCTCCACCGCGAAGCCGCCGATGAGGCTGCGGAACAGAATGGAGAGCCCACCCACGTGGAAAAGCGGCAAGCACAGGAGCCAGCGATCCTCCGGCACGGCCCCGATGTTCAGCTGAGACCCGAGCGCGCTCCACCAATGGTTTCCGTAGGTCAGCAACACTCCTTTCGGTCGGGACGTCGTCCCCGAGGTGTAGACCAGGGTGTGCACAGCGGTGAGGTCGATCGTGCGCCGCAATTCCACCCTCGTCTCGGACAGCGACGACCACTCCCAGTCGATCTCGACCGCGGTGCCCGACCAACCATCCAGCACCGACCAGGTCGTGCGATCGACCACCACGACCCGCGGTCCGGCATCGTCGAGCAAGGCGTGCAGTTCGCTTCTGGTGAGCCGCACATTGAGCGGGACGAGGATCGCGCCCAAGCGGCTGACCGCATGGACTAGCTGGACGAACTCCGGCCGGTTCGCCAGCAGCACAGCGACGCGATCGCCCGCCTGAACACCGAGGCCGGCCAAGCGTCGCGCCGCTTCGTCAGCCGCCGCGGCCAGCGCGGCGAACGACCAGACACGGTCGCGCCAGACGAGTGCCGGACGATCCGGGGTGGTCTGCGCCCGCCAGGCCAGCCACTCGGGGACCAGCATCGGCGCCTCCGCTCAGAATCCGCCCAAACCGAACCAATCGAGGGTATACGTCAGCGCGAACGGCCAGAGCAGAACGGAGTAGAGCACGAAACGGACGATATCGACGCGACCGTAATCGACTTGCCACGGATCGAGGAGGATGGACCCGGCCGTCCAGGCTGAACCAGCGACGAGATACGCGATGAGGCCGACCAGGGCTCCTCGCCAGCGAGCTCCCCGCCGACTCGCCACCCCTCCGACGATCCAACCCGCCGCGACGAGCAGCGCACTGGCCACCGCCAGCAGATTGGCGAGCCCCCGTGAGGTCGCGAGGGTCCGTGGGACGAGCACTGCCGAGACAGCCAGCCCTACCTCGGTCTCGAGCACGATGACCCCGAGCCCTCTCACCACCCGTTTCCGCTCGCCTGCTGTCATCCCACTTCCTCTCCTGCCAGCACCTTCGTTCGATCCAGTCCCAACCCTGGCCCGGGCGGGAGCACGAGGTAGCCATCGGTCGGCTGGAGCATCCGCTCGCGACCGAGCGATTCGACCAGACCAGCGGTGGCGAGTCCGTGAGCACGCTGCCCGCTCCCGGGCAGTGCCGCTGCCACGTGGAGGGCCGCCGCCAGACCGACCGCCGATTCCAAGGTACTCGTCACCACCACCGCGATGCCGGCCCGCTCGCATCGTTCGGCCAGGTCGAGCAAGCGCTCCACACTGCCCACGAGCGGCAGCTTGGCGATCAGGATATCCGCTGCCTTCGAGACGAGCGCCCGTTCCAGTTCGTCAGGGCCGGCGAGCGCCTCATCAGCGGCGAGTGGCACCGGACTCTCCCGCCGCAACGCCGCGAGTTCCTCCAGGGAACCCACCGGCTGCTCCAGGTACTCGATTCCGAGCGGTGCGACCGCCCGCGCGAAGGCGAGTGCAGCTGCGACCGTCGCCGAGGCGTTCGCATCGAGCCGTAGCTGAACCGCTGGGCCGACTGCCCGGCGGACCGCCGCGACGCGCTCCACCTCGCTCGCCGCGATGCGCACCTTGAGCTTGAGGGTCCGAAACCCAGCAGCGACGGCTGCTCGCGCAGCCTCGACCGTGTGCTCCGGATCAGCGATCCCGATGAGCGCGTTCACGGGGACAGAAGGACGCGCCGACGAGCGCAGCCAGAAGGCCAGAGGAACACCGACCCGCTGGGCGCCGAGATCGAGCAGCGCCGTTTCCAGCGCGGCCCGCGCCGCCCGTGCTCCAGGCGTCACTGCCGCGACTCGCTCCAGCGCCTGCCGGAGCGCTTCCTCTCCCTCCTCGGCGACTGCGCGAAGCGCTGCTAACCAGTCAGCTGCCTCCGGAAGCGCACGGTCTTCCGTTCCCGGCCAAGGAGCGATATCCCCGAGTCCGACCAGCCCATCCGCAGTCACCACGCTGAGCAGGATCCCTCGTCGGGTCCTGAGCGATCCCGCGGCCGTCTCCAGCGGAACGCGGAAGCGCAGGCGGTACCATCGCCAATCGAGGCGCGAGCCGCTCACCCGAGCAACCCCAGAGCGAAAAGCGTGGCGAACAGCAGCTGGAGCTGGCCAGTCCGCTTGAGGACAGGGTTGAGGGCCGGACCGCTCGCACCGCGCAGGACCACCTCCACCAGTCGGAGAGCGAGTGGCGAGGTAAGCCAGGGAAGCAGCACCACCGGCCCAGCCCGGTCGAGCAGCCAGAGCAACACGGGGACCAGATAGGCCCCGGCGAGCAGCAGGGCGTACTGCCAGCGCGTCGCCCGCTCACCGATGCGAACCGCTAGCGTGCGCTTGCCAGCAGCTCGATCGGTCGGGATATCGCGGAGGTTGTTGACGACCAGGATCGCGGTGATGAGCAAACCGATTGGAACCGCCGCGAGGAGCGCGAGCCCGGACAGGGAACCGGTTTGGAGATAGGCACTCCCGCCCACTGCGACGAGCCCGAAGAACACGAAGACGAACACGTCTCCGAGCCCAGCGTAGCCGAGCGGCATCGGTCCAGCCGTGTAGAGGATCCCGGCCGCGATGGAAGCCAGACCGATGAGCAGGATCGGCCATCCGCCGACCCAGACGAGATAAAGACCGAACAGCATGGCCAGAGCGAAGGTCAGGATGACCGCCCGGCGCATCGCGGTCACCGTCACCAAGCCGCGCGCCGTGATGCGCGTCGGCCCCACTCGATCGGGACGGTCCGCCCCCTTGAGATAGTCGAAGAGATCGTTGGCATAGTTGGTCCCGATCTGAATGAGCAGCGCGGTCACCAGCGCCGCCAGGAACGGTAACCAGCGGATCGTCCCGGCTTCCCGCACCCCGGCTGCTGTCCCGACGAGCACCGGACCGATGGCAGCGACCAGCGTAGCCGGTCGCGCCCCCAGCCACCACACGCGCCAGCTGGTGCCTCGTCCGGTCATCCGTGCGGGATCGCTCACCGGGACACTCATGCGACTCGCTCCATCACGGGAAGCGCGGGAACTTGGAGAAATCCGGTTTGCGCTTCTCGAGGAACGCCCGGTGCCCCTCCTTGGCCTCGTCCGTCAAGTAGTAGAGCAACGTCGCATCACCGGCCAGCTGTTGCAATCCCGCCAAGCCATCGGTATCGGCGTTGAAGGCCGCCTTGAGGAAACGGATCGCCATCGGGCTCTTTTCCAGGATCTCCCGCGCCCACTCGACTGCGGTCTCCTCGAGCTTCTCATAGGGCACGACCGCGTTGACCAGCCCCATCTCCAGTGCTTCCTGCGCGGTGTACTGCCGGCAGAGGAACCAGATCTCCTTCGCCTTCTTGTGCCCGACGATCCGCCCCAGCAAGGTCGCACCGTATCCCGCGTCGAAGCTCCCGACGCGCGGCCCGACCTGCCCGAACTTGGCATGCTCGGCAGCGATCGTCAGGTCACAGACCACGTGCAGCACATGTCCACCGCCGATCGCATAGCCGTTGACGACGGCGATCACCGGCTTGGGCAAATAGCGAATCTGCTTCTGCAGATCCAGCACGTTGAGCCGCGGGATGCCCTCGTCGTCCACATACCCGCCGTGGCCGCGCACGCGCTGGTCGCCACCGGAGCAAAACGCCTTGTCCCCGGCTCCGGTCAAGAGGACGACGCCGAGCGAGCTGTCGTCCCGGGCATGGGCAAAGGCGTCCATCATCTCCATGACCGTCAGCGGGCGGAACGCGTTGCGAACTTCCGGCCGGTTGATCGTGATCTTGGCGATCCCCTCGCCGGCGAGTCGCTCGTAGAGAATGTCGGTGTACTGCTTGATCGGTACCCACTCGAACTGGCTCATTCGTCCTCCTAATCGAGTCGTGCCGGCAGTGCCGGCCTCCTTCCAGTTCATCAATCTTAGCCATCTCCCACGGTGAGAGTTGTCCCCTCTCCCACTGCCCGCACCGAGTACAGCAGAAAACCACCTTTCGAGTAGCGCACTACTCGGACGAGTCCCGCCACTACCTCGCGCCCAGCAGCATGGAAGGGATCGGCGTGCAGCGAAGGAGCTGTCCTCACCGCTGACTCAGCGATCCCTCCCAAAAGACGAGAGACCGAGACGACAACAGGACACGGCAAGCAGACGGGGCGTTCGCTCGCGAGGCCCCATTCCCTCGACAGACGGGCGCGGTGCCCGGCGGACGGTTCTCCTTCCCTTCGACCAGCTACGCGGCCCGCGGCATCCCGCTGGCCCGCACGACCGTCGGGCAGGAGCGTGTGCCGCATCGGGCCTGCCGCGACCGGAGCGCCGTCACGGAAGGCGCGATCGCGCAGCGAGTCGCGCAGGGGAACATGTCGCGACTGCTCGTTTTGGGCCGGTTCTGCTCGTCTCCCTCCACTACGCCATCGTGGGTGTCGCCCGAGAGGTGGTGCACGTCGTCCCCGCGGTGCCCCGGCGCCGTTGCCGCCGTGACGAGTCGGTACCGGTACCCGCTCGAGACGGAACTCCCCAGTCCTACTGAGCCCCCTCGTGCGATCTCACCCAAGCGAGCCGAGCCTGTCCCACTCGCGCCACGGCAGGCCGATCGCCGCTTTGTCGGTTCCCGCGCGATCGAGCAGTGCACGCCGGACAGATGCGAAACGATCCGACTGCACTCCCGATCTCGCCGCGAGCGCTGTCGGGCGCGGCGAGCCTCGGCCGATCAGCGTTCCCAGTTTTTGTAAACGTGAATTCATCGTTTGCTCTTCTCCGCGCCCAGTCGTCCCGCGTAGAGTTACTCCGACGAGCAGTGTGCAGCGGCCGGCGCCGCGGATGGAAAGCATCGTGCCGCGTTCGTCCCGAACCCGATCGATCAAGCGCACGCTGGTGACCGTACTCGTGCTCAATCTCACGGTCGCGGTCGCCAAGCTCGTGGTCGGCTTCCTTTCCGGCAGCCTCTCCATCTTGGCCGACGGTCTGAACTCCCTGCTCGATGCCGCAGCGAACATCGTCGGACTCGTCGGCATGGCCATCGCGGCGCGTCCGCCCGATCCCGATCACCCGTACGGGCACCGGCGCTTCGAAGCGCTGACCTCGCTGGTCATCGCGGGCGCGATGGGTCTCCTGGTCGTGCAAATCGTCCAAGACGCCTGGCATCGTCTCCAGGAACGCGTTCAACCGGAGGTGACGCCCATCTCCTTCGCCGTCATGCTGGTCACGCTGTTCGTGAATATCGGCGTCAGCACGTGGGAACGCCGGCGCGGACGCGAGCTCCACAGCTCGATCCTGAGCGCCGATGCCAAGCATACGGCCGCCGATGCGCTCGTCTCGCTCGCCGTCATCGGTGGGCTCGTGGCTGTCCGCGCTGGTTATGCCATCGTCGATCCGCTCTTGGCGATCGCCATCGCTGGTGTGATCGCCTGGGGCGCCTGGACGATCATCCGGGATGCCGCGCTCACCCTCTCCGACACCGCTGTCGTTCCAGTCGAGGTGATCGAGCACGCAGTACGGAGCGTTCCTGGCGTCCGGGGTGTCCACAACATCCGCACGCGCGGCGGCGACGGTCTCGCCTGGGTCGATCTCCATATCCAGGTCGACCCGGAACTGAGTGTCCGAACGGCCCACGAGATCGCCAGCGAAGTCGCGCGCACGGTCGAGCAGGCCATCGGTCAGGCCGCCGATGTCACCGTGCACGTCGAGCCGGCTCTCCCCGAACACTTGCGCGTCACCCGCGGGTACCGTGTCTGGACCGAATGACCGATCCGCTCAGCTGATGCCGCCAGGCCACCGCTCCAGCACACCGTTCCGATCAGCCAGCGTGGTATGATGATGGGGCATCGACCCGCATGAGACGATCAGCGCACGCGTTGTGCGCACTCTTGGAAGGAGCGCGATCATGCCGCGACTGCAGGTGCTCATTTGGTTCTTGCTGCCGCTCTTCGCTCTCCTGGCCCTGCTTACCTTCGCCGGATGGGTCAGTGGTGCAGTGGGCGCCATCCTTTTCGTCGCGCTGGCAGCGCTCATCATCGTGCTTGCACTCGTCCTCGCACGCCAGCGCGCTCCCAGCTGACCAGCGTGTCAGGTGTCCAACCGTGCTCGACCTCGCGACCGTGTTCCTGGCACTCGGTGCGTTTCTTCTCGGCCCGCACTGGCTGCTCGGCGCCATCCGCCAGGCTGACCAGTGCGAGGCCGCCGGTGATCCCTTGGGTGCTTTGGCTTGGACGCTCGCCGCGGTGCTCGGCTCCTATGCAGTCGCCCTGGCCTTCCTCGTCCTGGTCATCCAGGCCGCCCGGCACGGCTTCGCTGCGTGAGTCCCGGCCTAGACGACCAAGCCCAAGGCATGGCGCAAGAAGTAGATGACGAACGCCGCGCTCACCACATAGAGGACCGGGTGCACCTCGCGGAACTTGCCGCGGAAGACCTTGATGAGCGTCCAGGTGATGAAGCCAGCACCGATTCCATCGGTGATGCTGTACGTGAAGGGCATCATCAGCATGGTCATGGTGACCGGGAGTCCGACTTCGATATTGGCGAAGTCGATACCACCCACCTGCACCCGCGACGGCTTCCCCTCGGCCTCGGCTTCGGCTCGACTGAGTACACCCATCATCATCCAGCCGACGACGATCAGTGCCGGTGCCGTCGCTTGGGCCGGGACGATCCCGACGACCGGCCAGAACGGCATCGAGAGGAGGAACAAGATCCCAGTCACCACCGAGACCAGACCGCTCCGCCCGCCGACGCCGATACCAGCCGCTGACTCGATGTAGGTCGTCGCTGAGGAAGCGCTGCAGGCGCCACCGACGACCGCCCCGAGCGAGTCGACGAGCAACGCCCGCTGTGCCTGTGGTAACTCGCCACGCTCGTTCAAGTATCCTGCCTGCCGTCCCACGCCGATCAACGTTCCCATGGTATCGAAGAAGTCCGCCAGCATGATGGAGAAGACGACCAGGATCGCGGTGAGGATACCCAGCTTGGCGAAGAAACCGAAGCTGAAGTCACCGATTCGGCTGAAATCCGGTACGGCGATCCACTGCGTGGGGAACTGGGCCACACCGGGTGGGAACGCGTCCGTCCCCGTCACGGCGCGGGCAATCATGGCAACGACCGTGGTGAGCAGGATCCCCCACAGGAGTGCCCCGCGAACGTTGCGCGCGAGCAAGAACAGCGTGATCAACAACCCGACACCGGTGACGAAGACCGGCACGCTGTTCAAGTCACCCAGCCGTACCAGCGTCGCCTCGTCGCGCACCACGATGCCGCCATTGACGAGACCGATGAACAGGATGAAGAGCCCGATGCCGACCGAGATCGCCTGCTTGAGTTCGAGCGGGATCGCTTCCATGACGTAGCGCCGGATACCGAGCAAGACCAGCACCGTGATGACCAGTCCTTCGGCGACGATCACCCCCATCGCCTCGGCCGCAGTCAGCCCGAGCGCTCCCATCAGCTGGAATGCGACGACGGCATTCAGCCCCATCCCCGGGGCCATGGCATAGGCCCGATTCGTCGCCAATCCCATGGCGATCGTCATCACGCCAGCGACGAGGGCCGTCGCGGTCGTCACCGCCGAGATCGCGAGCTTGTCCGGCACATCGGGAGCGCTCAAGATCTGCGGGTTCACGAAGATGATGTAGGCCATCACCATGAAGGTCGTGACGCCGGCCAGAAGCTCCGTCCGAACATTCGTCCCGAGTTCCCGCAAGTGGAAAAAGCGCTCGAGCCAGCTCTCGCCCGTCGCCGCTCCTGCCCCGACAGCCCGCCCGCTCACGCCTTACCTCCTTCGGCCCACCTTCCCGCACAGTGGATACTCTACCGGTCGGGCGAAAAAGCGACAAGACGCGCGCCGAGTCACCCGCGAGGCCGCCAGACTGATTCGAGAAGACGACGATCCATCCCTCTCCTCTGGCGAGTCAAGTCCGATCGCAGCGCCGAGCGGATCACTGCGCCCGCTTGCATCCACGCTGACTGTCGCGCCTCCAGCAACGAACGGAGAGGCAACTTGCGTTCGCCCCCGCCCTGCGCGGGATCGATGCGATCGGGAACGAGAGACGATCGCTGGAAGCGAGCGATCGCGGCGCCGAGACAGCCACACACCGCGAGCCTTTCGGCACCGATTGGCATGGAGCTGCTGAGCACAGCGTGTCGCGACAGCGTTGTTCCTCGCCAGGTGATCGATCAGTCGAGCCACGTACCGGCCAGCCGAGCCCGCCGGACCGGACGAGCTGGCTCGTTCCGCGGAGGACGGAGCTGATTGCCCCCCAGCTGCTGGTGCCTCACCCAGCGCAAGAGTCGAAGGGCACACTGCGACCGGATGAGGCGGCCCCGGCAGCGAGCGCTCTGCAGCCGCTTGGGTGGCGTCGGCTCGCTCCCGGCGCCTCGGTCGAACCGAGCGAGTCACACGCTCACGTGGTCCGCAGCGTCTCGAGAAGCTGGACGATTTCGGCCGAAATCCTCCGTACCTCGTCCACGAGTTCCCGCGCGCGCTCGCGGTCGCCCCGGTTCCAGGCGCGCACCGCCTCGGCCGCCGTCTGGTGCAAGCGCTGGTGCGGTGCTTCCAACTGCCGGAAGACGCTCGAGTTCCCGTAGCGCTCGCGACCGCGACCGTAGTACCAGCGTCCCAACCGGCAGACAGTCCAGTCGGCCACCTGCTCCGGTTGCAGCTGCTCCTTGCCGTGCAGCATGGCCAACAAGCGCTGAACCCACAACAGGTGATCGGCCTTCGCCACCTGCACGAGCTGGGTATCGGAGAGGGCCAGCGTCGTTTGCGCGATCAGCTCCCGCATCGCCCGCAGTCGCTGCATCTGCTCGAGAACACCGATCGTCAACTCCTCGGCCTGTCGCCCGACCGACTCCGCAACCTCCGCGACCGCCTGCACGTTCCGCGCCAGCTGGTTGACCGCCTGGGCTTGCTCTTCGGCTGCCGACGCGATCTCCTGCAAGGGAACGACGATGGAATCGACACTCTTGCGGATCGAGGCCAGCGCCTCCTGCCCACCGGCTGCCACCAGCGCCCCGTTCTCGACCTGCTCGGCGACGACACCCATGGCTTCGCCGACTCGCTGCATCCCCTCGGACAGTGCCTGAACTTGCTGCCGAATTCCCGCCACCGCGTCTTGCGTCGAAACGGCCAAGCGCCGGACCTCCTCCGCCACCACCGCAAAGCCGCGCCCATGCTCGCCAGCGCGCGCCGCCTCGATCGCGGCGTTGAGCGCCAACAGATTCGTCTGTTTGGCGATCGTGGCGATCGTCCCCAGGACTTGGGTGATCGGGTGCACCGCCTGCGACAGCTCCTCGATCCGTCGCTGGAGCTCACCCACCGAGCGCGCGACATCTGCCAAAGACCGCAAGGCCTCGTCGACTCGCTGGATCCCAGCATCGGCACGGTCGGCTGCCCCGCGAGCGGCATCCGAGACTTGCCCCACGCTCCCGAAGACGAGCTGGACAGCTTGTGCCAGTTCCCGGGCGACGCTGGCGGCTTGCGTCACCTGCTCCTTTTGCGCGCGGAACGCTTGAGAGAACTCATCGGCCGCGCGCACGGGCCGGAGCCCCTCGGCCACCGCACCCGATGCCGCAACGAGCAGCTCGGCGACTCGGTCGCGCCAGGCCGCGACCACGCCGGACCATTGGCGACGCAACGCTGGCGGTAACTCGGCGACGACCTGCTCGGCCGTCACCAAGTCTCCACGCGCCAGCTCCGTCGCCAGCCGCTCCAGCGCCAACCAGATCGTCTCGTCGCTAGCCATCTCGTCGGATCCCTGTCCGGGCCAGGGAGCTGCCACCGCTGCCCCACCTGCTCCACCCATTCCCGTCATCAGGTCACCCATGACGACCTCCCTCGATCCGCCACGCCACAGCCTTCTCACTGATTTCATCGGCAGCGTCGGAGCCCTCCTCAAGATCCATCGCGCTCGTCTTCCTTCCAACCGACCAGCGCTGCACCCCAACGATGCCCTTTGACGAAGAGGGGTACGGTCATGACCGTCATCACTTCCCCGGTATCGCGCGCATAGGTCTGGACCAGAAACTGCGACCGCTGCTGTGGAGATTCGCGCAGATCACAGCCTGCCCTGATGAAGTCCGTGCGCGAGGCCATATTCGGCAACCGCTCGGCCGCTGCGCCGAGCCCGACGCGCGCTCCACGCACCAGCACTCGCTGATCCCAGAAGAAGCGCTTGACCCGATTGCCGGCGAGATCCCGCTCCGGAATGCCGGTCCAGTCCTGGCAAAAGGCCCGGTTGTGCATCGGCGCATAGGTGTTCAGGTCGATCGGTAGTGCGAAGACCAGGCGTGGCTCTTTGCGCAGCACTGCCTCCATTTCCTCCGACAGCTCCAGATCGACCACAGCATCGTACGCCGTGCTGTACTTCGGCGGCTGGAATCCCTCCGGTGGTACCCGGCTCACGTCGAAGAGGCGCGCCAGCGAACGGATCGCTGGCCCTTCGATCTCGGTGTAGCGGAGTTCCAGGAGGTCTTCCAGGCGTACGCGTCGCTCGTCGACCGCTCGTTCGAAGACGCGTTGGCAGCGCTCCGCGAGTTCCCGACAGGCGGCGAGAGCCCGATGGAACATGGTACCGGTATCGACTTTGGCGAGCTGTTCGTAGGCATCGGAAGCGACGTGCGCGAGCGCGAAGGTTTCCTCAGCGATCCGCTGGGCCTGGTGTTCGATCGATCCGATGCTCTGGACGATCTCTCCGAGCGAGGCAGCCGCGCGCTCGAGGGCAGTCGTTTGCTCATGAATGACGCGGGCGATCGCGTCGACCGCTTGCGCTGCTCGCGCTGCGAGCTCGCTCGTGGCTCGAAGGGTCGTTCGGGTCTCGACGGTCGCACTTGCCGCCGTCTCGGCGGACTCGACGCTCCGACGGAGCGCCTCGCGGGCCGGCGCGAGCTGAGCCGCGACTCTCTCCGTCAGTGCACGGATCTCGTGTGTCTGCGTCGCTGCATGCTCGGCGAGCTTGCGCACTTCCTCCGCCACCACCGCGAAACCGCGACCCTGCTCGCCGGCCCGCGCCGCTTCGATTGCCGCATTCAGCGCCAGGAGGTTCGTCTGCTTGGCGATCGTGGCGATGACTTCGCTCACCCGCGTGATCTGTGCCACGTCCCCGAGCAACATGTGCAACCGTTCCGCTGCCTCCTGCAGTTGCGCTTGGAGCGCGACCACTTCCCGCTCAGCGAGCTCGCTCGTGCGCAGACCGCGCCCGGACTGCTCATCGACGGCCTGCGCAGCTGCCGCCGCGTTCCCTGCCGCAGTGGCCAGTTCCTCTACCCCTCCATGTATCTCCCGCAATGCGTGCGCTACGGCGTCTGCCTGCTGGCGCGTCTGATCGATCGCCTTGGTTACCGCTTGGATGCGCAGCGCGCTCCGCGCCACCCCGATCGCTGAGCGGCGCACCGATGTCTCCAGAGCCCGCAGCATCGCCTTGAGATCATTTGCCAACCCATCGAGCGCCCGCGCTACTCGGCTGCCCACCGGATCGCTCCCCTGCAGGACGATCGGTTGACTGAACGAGGAGATTCCCGCCTCGAAGAACGCTCGCAACCGTTCCAGGAACTCATGCGTCGTGTCGCTGGCGCGGTCTTCGAGATCGTCCAGGTTTTGCATCCGCACGTGCCTGGTTTCCTCAGGTATCATCGCAACACCCTCCAGGTCGAGCAACAGGATTCGCCGTCTTCCTAAGGAAGATCGGTAGCGACAGCTCCCACCGAGAGGGCCACCTGGTCATCGGATGAACTGCGTGCGGAGACTTCTCCTGTTCGCGCCGATGCTGGATCGGATGCACGGTGCGCCGCTATCGACTGGTAGCGGGTACGCCGGTCGAGGAGCGACGCCCGTTCCTTGCCACGCGACCGGCCTTATGCCATGATCTGGCCAGCACCGCACCCGATCGCGTGGCAGGGCAGGCTGAAGCGATGAGGCGGACGAGCCAGCGGACGAACCGAGCGCGGCGCGGAGCAGCGCTTTCCGCTCAGCTCCTGCTCGTGCTCCTCGTGCTCGTCACTGCCTGCCGCAGCCTTCCCTTCCGCGACCAGTCGACACCGACGCCAACGGCACCCCGCGCCAGCGATCAGCCGCTTTCTTGGACAGAAGTCGAGGAGCGCCTGCGTCCTGCGACCGTCTTGGTCGAGTTCACGTTGGGCGATCAGTCGCCATTTCCTACCACCGGTGTCGCCTACGCACCGGGGCTCATTTTGACGGTCGCTCCGCCCATCGCTGACCAGCCGCCGACCCAGGTGCGTGTCCGCCCACCCGACCGGAGCGAGTCCGAGCCAGCCGAACTGCTCGGCCTCAGCACGTGCGATGGGCTGGCGGTGGTGCGGGTCGCTTCCCCCCATCGACTGCCACTCGCTCCCTTGGCCATCGATCGGACACCGGACATCGGCGAGGACGTTCTCGTCTTCGGCTACCCGGCGAGTGATCCCACCAAGCCAGCGATCAGCCTGCCGGCCGCCGCGACCGGCACCGCGACCGACTCCGACCGCGAGCGCGACGAACTCGGCGTGAACATCGCGCTCGGCGACCTCACTTTGGGCGCCCTGATGGCTGATCGCTACGGCGCAGTGCTCGGCCTCGCCCTGCCTGCTGGCAGCTTCCTCCCCGCGGCGACAGCGCTCCAGATCGCCCAGTCGCTCGCCGAAGGACGCGGCGTCCTGTGGCTCGGGATCCAGCTGAGCACCCACCGCAACGCCGTGCTGTTCGGCACGGCGACCGGTCTCGTCGTCCGTGGGGTCACACCCGGCGGGCCAGCCGCCACCGCCGGTGTCGAGCCGGGCATGCTCCTGACTCGTCTCGCCGATCGAGAGGTGGCCAACTTCGGTCAGGTGTGCGCGACCCTCCGCCAGTATCGCCAGGGGGACGAACTCGCGGTCGAGCTCCGCCAGCCGCGCACCGCGGAGGTCACCATTCTGACGACGATCATCCGCGTCGGTGAGCCGAGCCAGCGCACACCGACCGTCATCCGGGTCGAGCCGCGGCCGGCCAAGGGGCAGCCGCTGACGTACCGCTGGACCTTCGAGGAGACGACGCCGGACGACTGGCCGCTCGGCCGGAGCGATCTCGGCTCGGGCGAGATCGCCGACGGCGCCTACGCGGTCACCTTGACCCAACCGCAAGCCTTCGGCATCCTCGAGCCCCGCACGATCCCGCCTGGCACCGACCAGCGGGTCCGGACCCGAGTCACCGTCCCGGACGAGGCAGCGGTCGGCCTCCTCGTCCGGTCCAGTATCGAGCCGGACCAATCGCGTTCGTTCTATGTGTGCATCGTGGTACGCTCCGGTGGTCAACTGGTCGCGCTCTGCTCGCTCGCTCTCGCCGGCGAGCCGTTCGTGCTGCTGCCGGCCACACCGCTCGCGACGAGCCTGCCGCCAGACGAGCCGATCGAACTCGAACTCGCAGCCCGGGACAGCTCGCTCACCTTCCGCGTCGCCGGCGAGACCATCGCCGAACTCGAGGACCCGCTCCTCGGCAGCGGCACGATCGGTCTCTGGGTGGAAAGCTTCGACACCGTCCCGGTCACCATCCGTTTCGACGAGGTGGAGGTCGAGCTCGTACCAGCCAGCGGGAAGACCCGTGCGCAGACGACCGGTTGAACATCCTGCCTTACCGTGACCGACGCCTGCCAGACAGGTAGGCGAGCGCGAGCATGCCTGCGACATTCGGGGCGAGTCGGTCGTCCGGTCGAGGAGGTACGACGATGTCAGGCCGCTCGTCTCTGCCTGCAGCCCGCCGCTGGTTCCGACAGACGGTTTTCTGGCGTGCGTTCCTGCGTTTCCGTTCACGCGACGGGGCTCTTCACGCGTCAGCCATCGCCTACAGCGCGCTCCTCGCGCTCGGACCGTTCCTGCTCTTCCTCGCCATCGTGACGAGCAGGCTGTTGCGCGGTACGATCCCGCCCGACCTCGTTCTCCAGTTTCTCCTGACCGAGGTGCCGCAAGCCGCACCATTGGAGCCAGAACTCCGCGGTATCCTCACGAGGCAGGCAGACAACTCGAGCGGGCGCCTGGCACTGGTTACCATGCTGCTCTCCCTTTGGTCGACGAGTGCACTCGGTGCAGCGCTGCGACGCGGGCTCCGTGCCGTGGCAGCGCCGGAGCGGCCGGGCTCGTTCGTCCGCGACCGCCTCTACGGCATCGGGGCGACTGTCGGCGTACTCGGGCTGGCGCTCCTCTGGTTCACGGTCGGTGGCATCGTGAGTGGCATCGCTCTCGCCTTACCGGCCGCGCTCCGTTTCGGGAGCGGTCTCCTCGCTTCCTTCGTGCTGTTCGTGCTCCTCTACCGCTTTCTCCTGCCCGCGCCGTCACCCTCCTGGCGGCTCGTCACCGGCAGTGCCCTCGCCACTGCGCTCGCCTGGGAAGCTACGAAGTTCGCGATCACCGCCGCAGTCCAGTGGCTCGGGGGCGGGAGCGCGGTGTACGGCTTACTCGGCGCGGTCACCGGGATACTCGTCGCCACGAACCTCGTGGCTGGACTGACGCTTTACGGCGCAGCGCTCATCACGACCATGACGGAACGGTGATCCGCCCCGGTCGTTCCTGAGGCTCGAGCTGAGCAGTGCATTTCGGGACGAGCGGCGCGCACTCCCCCGCAGAGGCGACCGGTCTCGCCGAGCGACGATCGCGCCGGCATGCTACGCTTGCCACGACCAGACGACGCCAGCGGGGAGGGCGGTACCATGCAGCAGACAGTCCCACCGGTACCGACGCGGCACCGCTTCACGGTCGACGACCTCGAGCGCATGGTGCGCTCCGGCATCCTGCGCGAAGACGCGCGGGTCGAACTGATCGAAGGAGAACTCTACGACATGAACCCGATCGGCTGGGCACACCAGGCCTGCGTGAACCGGCTGACGGAGCTGTTCGTCCGTGCCCTGCACGGTCAAGCGATCGTCCAGCCACAGGGACCGGTCCGGCTGAGCGACCGCTCGCTACCGCAGCCCGACCTCGCCCTCTTGCGCCCTCGCGCCGACTTCTACGCCCGCTCCGGACCAGGACCGGCCGATGTCCTATTGCTCGTCGAGGTGAGCGACACGACGCTCGCCTACGACCGGGACATCAAAGTTCCCCTGTACGCCCGGGCAGGGATTCCCGAAGTCTGGGTCGTCGACCTCGCGGGCGGACAGGTGCTCGTGTTCCGCACACCGATGCAGGATGGGTATCGGGACTCCCAGGTCCATCGCCCCGGTGACCGGATCAGCCCTCAGGCGTTCCCGGACATTTCGCTGGCTGTCGACGATCTCCTCGGGGCGTAACGCTGTTGCCCGTACCGTGGTGGGAGACGTTCGGTTGCAGCACGGCGGGTGGACCACGGCGCGTCCTGCGCCCGCCCGCTCGGCTATCCCCCTGCACCGCGGTGTCGGGTCCAGTACGAGACCATAGCCGAGATCGAATCAGCGAGCTTCCCTCGCGACCCGCCGAGGCGGCAGCGCCCGTCGCCTGGCGTCGTTCGCGAGGGCAGCGAGGCAACCGCGCCTCTTTCGCTACAGCACGCGCCGCGCCCGGAGCGTAGCGGGGCTCTTCATCGAGCAGTGTGGTCGCCGCCGCTCCAGCCTCGACCCACCTGTCGCTCCCCCCAGGGGGTGCGCTGCCTGAGACGAGCGTCTGCGGCATGGTACGAAGGGAGGTTTGGATCCGCGACGCTGACGCCACCCTGCTGTAGCGCTTGCGTTTGCGGCGCGATACGGGGCGGGAATTCTCCGTGGTGGTGCCCCTGCGCTCCACCCCACAGTGCAGGGGAGATACCTCGAAGGATGCAGAAGCCTCAGCGAGTCGCTTGTTCGACGCGCTCTTCACTGCCAGCCCTGACGCAGCAACTCCAGCTGGCTCTCTCGCTCCAGCACGGCTGCACAAGTCTCCCACGAAACTGGCGTGATCTGATGGTAGCGAAGCGCGAAGGGATGCTTCCGGGGTACGGCATCGATGAGGTGCCGAGCCTTCTCTTCCTCGTGCAAGGCGACCGCGATCCATACATCTTCCAGTGTCTCGGGGAGCTGACCGAACATATCGTGAATCGCACGGAACCGATCCGAGAGAAGCTGGTGCACCCGATCCTCCACCGATCCCCGATAGCGCAGGTTGCAGAGAAAAACGACCGCCCGAGGCTGACCGATCCGCTGGATTCGCCCCTTACGCTGCTCGAGACGGGTCGGATTCCACGGCAGATCCACATTGATGAGTGTCCCGAGTCGCTGCAGATTGAGCCCTTCCGAGGCAGCGTCCGTCCCGACCAAAATGCGTAATTCCCCCCGCTGCACACGCTCCTTGAGTACATCCCGGCCAACGCGCGTCGCAGTTCCCTCTTGGAAGAGCTGCGACTTGCCCGAGCCAGCATACAGGCCGATCTCCTCCTCGGGAAGCTGCTCGGAGAGGCGTCGCGCGAGCCACTGCGCCGAGTCATAATATTGGCTGAAGACGATACAGCCGAGAGACCGCCACGGTCCGGTATCGTCGACACCGCGGCAGAGCAAATCGGTGACCGCTTGCAACTTTGGGTCTTCCTCCCTCGCCGCTTCCAGCAACCGGAGAAAGCGCTCGAGCAAGTCCCGCTCCCGTTCGGTGAGGGGATAGAGGAGCGAGGGGCGTTCCTCCTCCTCGTCTTCATCGGCCTGCTCACCACCTTCGAGGAGTCGCAGTGCGGTCAACCTCCCCGCCTCGATCGTGCTTCCCACCCGGCGCAGGAGGAGCGTCTTGAGAAAACCCGAATTGAGCCCAGGGCGCGATGCCACTTCCTGACAAAATTCTTCAGCAGTCTCATAGGCATCCTTGAGAATCGGCGGCAACAAGAGCGCATCATGCTCCCCTTCACCGAACAGGCGGACCCGTACCGGCGTGAGATAGGGCTCACCTGTGTTGGGGTCGATGGTCTGCTCCAAGAACTCGCGCGTTCGCCGGACAATATGTCGAACAAAGGGATTGTGGTTCCGGAAGAACTCGCGGCCGAGGCGCTCGAGCTGATGCTGCGCTGGTGGAGCGAGACGATCGAACGCTTCCGGCGGTGCCCAGCTTTCCGTCTCGTTCATCCCGAGTGACCGGCGGAGGATAGCGAAGACTGGCCCCTCGCCCGCCGGCGGCAACGGATCGCGGACCCACTCCCACACTTCCCGCACGTCGTCCGGCGGACTCGCCCGGTCGAGCACATAGTCCAGCCCCTCACGCGGGCGAGTGAGCCATCGACTGTACCGGCTTCCGAGGACGGTCTCGTTACCGCGATTGAGTGCTTCCAGCAAATCCCAGGCCTCGATCGGATCCAGTTGCACAGGTGTCGCCGTTGCGAGGAGCAGGCTCCGCGTCCGCTCGGCTACACGCTGCAGGAAGCGGAGCAAGTTATTCGGATCGGCCTTCTCGTTGCGATGCGATGGACCCAGGTTTCGGCGTCGCGCCCGGTGTGCCTCGTCGAGGATCACACACTCGTAGCGGAGGCTAGCCAGGATCTCGGCAGCCTCATCGGACTGCGTGATGAGCCCAGCCGAGACGATTCCCACCTTTCGTGGGCAACGGCGCAGTCCCTCCAGCCCATTCGCCGGATAGTCCACGCCGTTCTCGTCGATCCAACCCCGGCCTGTCCACACCGCCGAGGGCACCGCGAGCAAGTCCCACAGTTCGTCTTGCCACTGCCAGAGAAGGGGCTTGGGGACGAGCACCAGGACATTCCCACCACCCCAGAGAGCCATCAATTTGGCCGCGAGCCCGAGCTGGACCGTCTTGCCGAGCCCAACCTCGTCCGCCAGGAGGAGTCGGGCCCCACGCTCGCGATGCAGGTCGAACGCGAGCTTGACGAAGTACTTCTGGTGCGCCCACAAGCCCGTTCCCTGGCGAGCGACCGGCAGCTCCACCGCCGCAGCGGCCGGCTCCGCTCGGTACTGCTCACGCCACTCGGCGATACTCGGTACCACGATCCGGCGCGTCAGGCGCTCGATATCCCGCACCACGGCATCAGCCAGATCGACGGCACCAGCGTGGTACCAGAGCGCCTCGAACTCCTCTATCGTCCAGGAGACACCGGCTTCCGAGTCGTCAGCCCAGAGGAGTTCGTAGTTGACCTCCCACGCTTCCCGTGACTCGTTGACGCTTCCTAGAAACGCGATCTGCGAGCCATCGGCTCGCGTGATCACGCCGGCCTTCCCGTGGATGAGACCGAAATAGGCATCGGGCAAGACGCGGACCTGGAGTTGACCGCTCGCCAGAAACGTGTAGAGGCGACGCAGCCGCTCCTTCAACCGGGGTGGGAGATACTCCGGAAGTGCCTGGCACCACTCAGCGTACATCGCGGCCTTCGCCGCCCGTGCCGTCGCGACGTCCAGCGGCTGCAACGCGGAGTTGGCGACGACACGCACCCGCGCACCGGGTGCCATCCGCTCCAGCGGCTCTCCAGCTACCTCGAGGATCGAGGAACTGAAGAAACCAGCGATCCGATCGTATGCCAGTGCACCGTCCAGGGCCTCGGTGAGAAAGGCACGGAGCGGTGCGCGTCGGGAGGAATAGCGCAACAGCACCGGCAGCCTCCGTTAGAGGGTATCCGCTTCCACGACAGCCTTCAGCCGTCGCGCCGCCTGCACGTCGGGCTGCCAGTGCGCCAGGCCCACCGGTTTCGTACCGAGATACTGCAGGAGCGCGATGATTGCCTGCCGCGCCTGCCAGTAGTCGGGCACTTCCTGCCGGAGGTACTGACGCGCTGGACGCGGGTCCTGTCCAGGATCACTGGCAGTCCGGTAGATCGCGAACAGCACATGACGGAGAAGCGTGCCACCGAACCCGCCCTGCCCGATCGGTCGTAACTCACGGTTGCCGAACTCCGACGGTGTCTTGAGACGCACGCGGTTGGCAGACCGGCTCGCGAGCAGCGAACGGAACTCCCGCGCACCGTAGGTCCGGGCGAACTCCTGGTAGACCCCCTCGCGTGCTTCACCGTGGGCTTCGATCTCGATCCCCTTGAGGTACAGTCGCTCTTCCGGGCTGAGTTGCCGCCAGACGGTCCGCTCGAGCCCGTCGGGTACCAGGTAGTCAGTCGCGATCCGTACGGCCTGCTCGATGATCCGGCCGATCGGTGTGACCTCACTGCGGGTCCGGGGGCGCCGCAACTCGCGCTCGACGTCGAGATCGCCGATCGCGCTGTAGCTCGTCAGGACGCGCAGGGCAGCCGCGTAGGCGGCGAGCTGGTAGTCGGCGTCGCCGAAGTTCGGATCCTCCTTCGGGTCGAGCGCGAGCATCGTTTCCAGCTGGCGCTCGACCTCAGCCCGAATCTCCGGGTACAGATCGACCAGTTCGCCACGGCGGTCGCCTTGACGCTTCCGCAGGACGAGGAGCACCGTCCCCTGGACGTAGTTGCCGGAGCGGATCCCACTCGTGGTCTCGGTCAGCACCGTCCAGGCGGCAGTCACTTGGAGGCCTGCTGCCCACAGCACGAGGGTGAGGTCGACCCACATCTCCGGATCCTGGTGGACGAACAGGACTACCTGGTAGCCGTCCTCCGGCATGCGGCGCGCCAGGTTCCGGTAGCACTCCGCGAGCGCCAGGCGGAACGACTCCCCCTCACCCTTCACTGCGAGCGCCCGCTTGCTATCGGCGTACCAGCCGGGAAAGAGCTGGGGGAGCCGCTTCTCGTACCAGGCCAGGAAGAACTCGGAGAGTTCATGGTAGTTCACGTTGTCGCCATAACCGGGATCGGTGATCCAGATGTCGGCCTCCCAGTCCACGGTACGGGCATCGGCTGGCTGTAGGTGGTACGGGCCGGCCACCGGCGCAACAGCGAGTTGGGCGCAGAAGGCGGTTTCGAGATTGCCTATGGCACGGCAGGCATAGTCGACGAGCGTGTTCAGTGCCTGGTTGAGAAATGTCTGCTGAACGGTCTCACGACCCCTGTCCCACACACTCAGCCTGCTGTTCCAGTTCGCGACGCGGCCGAGCATCAAAAGGAGCGCTGCCGCCTCGAGCCCAGCTTCGTGGGCCGCGCGCTCGGCCAAGAGGCCGTGCAGCAGGAGCTGCCGGGGGTTGAACAGGTGGTGCCAGTGTGTCCAACCGCGCTCCCGGATCGGTTGATCCGTGTTGTAACCTGGTTCGATCCGGGCGCTCGGCAGGTAGCCCTTGTTCTGCCACTCGGCGAAGCGCGCGCGCACGAGTTCCACCACCCGCTGCTCCCGGGCCAGGTCGGCCGCAGTCGGCGCGCGGTAGAAACGTTCGCCCGTCTTGGGATCGATCCAGCGGATGCAGTAGAGTCGCTCCTGGAAGACGTCGTCCGGGCGTGGAACCAGGTCGTCGTTCTCCCACGGCCGCAGGCCGGTCCGGCCGCGGAGTTGCTCGGCGCTCGTCACTTGCCGCTGGGCCGGCGGCAGCCAGTTTCCGTCGCGGTCGACTGGACAGCGCACGCCGCTGGCCCAGGTTCCATCCTCCTCGGCCCGGCGGAGTTCGGCGTCGCTCGCTCCCTCGTGGATCTCGATGGCGAACCGCTTGGTTACCGGATCGGGCACCAATTTCGCCACCACCCGCTTCTTCTTGGAGATCACCCAGGTCGGCGCCAGCGGTACCCACCAGCCAGTCAGCGGGTCGCGCACCTCATGACAGTACAGGTAGGCATCAGCGACCCACCCCTCCTCGTTCCGCTCGATTCCCCAGGCCTCGACCTGCTGCCGCACGTCCTCGAAAACGCGACGCTGGGCCGCGGTCACGCGCTCGACGACCTCCGGCCCGCCGCCGGTGAGCGCCAGTGCGCCCCAGGTAAGCAGCACCGCGACCGGGTTCAAGTCCGAGGCATAGGCCTCGCAGCCGAGCCGGGCCGCCTCGAATGGAATGCTCCCGCCACCGCAGAAGGCGTCACCCACCCGCGGCACGTGCCCGAAGCGTCGTTCACCCAGCTGACGGACGAGGTCGGGCAGGCTGCGGGCGTTCGTGCCCAGGTGCCGGTTGATCCGCTCCCAGGCTGCCGCGCTCGGTCCATCGATCTCCTCCGGCCGGAGACAGAAGCGCAGCCGGTCGTCGTAGCCCATGCGGAGGAAGGCCCGCCTTTTGAGGTGCTCGCGGTCGGCCGCCGAGAGCCCGGGCCTCCAGCTCAACTTCCCGTGCTCGCTCACGAAGTACTCGGCGCGCTCGCGCGGGGTACAGAACGGAGCGAGGTCGGCAGGACTCGCTTGACCGGTGAACCGGCGGAGCATCCCGTCGTCGTCCATCGTCAGCGCGGCGAGGAAGACCTCGCGGTCAGCGAGCGGGTCGTCGGTGGCCGGCATCAGGAGTCCGAGCAGGATGGCCCGCACCAGGACGAGCGGCTTGCGCCCCCACCACTTGCCGAGCGGATTCAAGGTCTGGCCAGAGCCAGCCTTGCGCTCCTTGTAACACTCCTTGGAGAGCTTGCTGACCGGAAACTGCACCTCGATGAACGCAGGCGCATCGCCCTGGGCTCGCACCGTCTCGGTTGCCGGGTGTGGAGCAGCGTTCGGCCCTTCCCCCGTTTGCATCCGTCCCCTCCTCAGCTGTCACGATTCACCGAGCGGCAGGCGCGGCTGTTCGGGGCGCCGCCGCTCCCGGCGACTCCGGCGCTCCTGCGCCTCGAGCAGCGGTGCGAGCTCGCGCAGCGCCGAGGACGGCGTCCCGTCGGTGGGGTTTTCGGCGAGTGCGATCCGGATCGCCTTGCGCCAGCCGCGGTCTTTCCCGTGCTCCGGGTGCCCGGCCGTCGCGTTGATGGTCGTGTAGAGCCACCAGCGCTCCTCCGGGGCGAAGCCGCGCCAGTTCACGATGACATTGGGGATGAGCGACGGGTCGACGTCCTCGACCGCCCACATCAACAAGGCCAGCTCTTTCCCGAAGTGCGGTGCGAGCAGCGTCCGCGTCTTCCAGGTAGCCGGGCGCAGTCCAGCTCGCCGGAGACGAGCATTGAACTCGTCGGCCACCGCCGCCGCGATCCGCGACCAGCGATAGCGGTCCAGATGCACCTTCGGTTCCGGGGCAGGGAGCAGTGGCTCCTCTTCCCCTCGGTCAGACCCGTTCCAGGCGAACCACTCGACGAGCGTCACCGACTCACCTTCGTCGCTCAGCTCGAAGTGATGACCGCCCTGGCTCGGATCGAAGCCGAAATCGTAGATCTGTCGTCGGCGCGTCACTGCTGGACCTCCTCCGACCGGAGCTCTGTCCGTAAGTCGGCGACGAGATCGAGCAGCTGTTGTCCGGTCTCGGTCCAGACCTGCTCGGCATCCAGCGTGACCAGTCCGCTCGGGATATACTGGCGCAACGCTTCCAACATCTCCCGTACCTGGGACGCGGTGAACTCGGTCTGCGGGTCAGCGCTCAGCTGGAGCCAGCGCTGTTCCCGGGCAACGATCGCAGTGATACCGCGCAAGCGCGCCCCGTGCCGCTCGATCGACTCGAGGAAGCGATAGGTGTCCCCCGTGTCGTCCAGCTTGTGACGACGCCGCCAGAGCGCTGGCTTGCGCGGATCGACGGTCGGTCCAATCGGGTCAATCGGCACATCGATCTGGAGGACAGGAGAGCGCAGCCCGTCGGCGACGGCTTGCGCCAGGATCGTCCGTGTATTCGACAGGACCGGAAACGGCCCCTCATAGCGGATCCCACTGCGTTCAGGACTGGAACCGTCGAGCGTGTACCGGATCTCCCCTTCGGGGATAGCGCGGAGTTCGCACATCCGCTGCTCACCCTGCTGGTAGAAGCGATACTTAACTTCCAGGTCGTTCGTCCAGCACACCGGCTCGCCGGTCTCGTGCTCCCCTCGCGAGTCGACGGCGAGGAACCAGATGCGCAATGCCCGGGTCGTGAGCTGGTTACCCTCGAGCTTCGCCGACTGCGTGGTGGGAGGGCCGTCGAAACTATAGTAGATCGTGTCTCCGTGCAAGGGTTGGATGCGGAGGTTGGCTTCGCCGGTGTTGTGGTCGCGGAAGAGACGTTGGACCTGTACCGACGTTTTCGGCTTCGGGAACGGCCCACGCTGGATGTACCCCCCACCGATATCGCGCCAGATGTCTCGCTGGACGAGCGCATCCTTGAGGTGGTCGAGCGCCCGCGGGTGATGGAGTACCCAGCCGGCGTCCGTTGCCGCTCGCCGCTTGATCTCCGACCAGAGCACTTCCTTTTGCCCCTCCGGCCACAGGCGGCTCTCGAGGAGCTGCCGGAACCCCACCGAGTCTGGGCCAGTATCCTCACGGAACTTTCCGACCGCCTTGAGGGCTTCCACGATTTGCTGTTCTCCCTCGTAACGGTTCGCGACGTACCGCGGGTCGAGCTCGACCTGAACGAGCCCGGTCCGGTGCGGGTAGTAGAGGATCTGAAAGGTTTCGCGGCAAGCCAGGTAGAACGCGCTCTCCTCTCGCTCGGCGATCTTGCGCGCCTCGATGAACTGCGGATCGGTCTCCGGAAGATTCTGCTGCTTGAACTCCTGCAGGATCTGCCGGATGGCTCGGAGATAGGCCGCGCGCTCGATCACGCGCTCGTAACCGGAGGGCGTCCCCGTGAGGAAGAGGACTCGATTCTTGTATTGCTGGTTTTCCCACCAGCGTCGTACCTCGTCCAGAGCTGTCGGCAGTGGTCGGAAGACGATCAGCGTCACCCGTTCCGGACTCAGCTGAATCTGATCGAGCGCTGGCAACGGTTCCACGACCTGGTAACAGTTGCCGACCTTCGGCGCGAACATCTCGCAGATGCGGTCCCGGAGCTCGAGTTCGCGTTCGTCGCGTAGTCCGCTCGCGTAACTTTCGAGTTTCGCGTTCAGGTTCTCGACGTTCTTGAAGAGCAGCTTCCCAGCTGCCGTCGGATGGAGATACCAGGCACGCTGCTGGAGACGATCCAGAGCCTCTCGCACCTGCGTAAGGTCACGACCCGGTTCGGCCAGATAGCCGAAGATCTCCGACCGATCTAACCCGAGGACCGGATTGACTGCCAGCGACAACGAGGACAGGAAAATCAACGTTGCCGCATCACGAGCACTGCTCCCACCGAGTTCAGCGTCGATCTGTTGGGCAACCGCGCCACCCCGCTCATCGACAATGTCGTGGGCGATCGCGTTCTCGAGTGCGGCATTGATCTGCCGGATCTCACTGATCATGTCCGAGCGGCTGAGGTCGACGTCATCAGCCCTGATCAGAAACTTGTAATGCGCGGCGCCCGCCGACCACAACTGCGCGACGACAATCCGCATGATGCGAATCAGCGCGCGTGTTTGCTGAAAGCCAGGGTTCTCGCGAAAGCGGGCGAAAAGGTCGCGGATCCCCGGATGGAAGGGGTACGAAGACAGGATCTCGCTCCGCACGGCCTGTGGCGAGAACGCCGTCAAGTCGAGCACGCGCGCCTGCTCGAGTGCCTGGGCGTAGGCGTCTGCAACCTCGCTGATCTCCGCATCCGCGGGAAGGGCCTTGAAGAGTCGTTGTCTCAGGATCGCGTACAACTCGGCCGTATTCAAGCGAACGGGATCGATCCGCGTTGCAGTGCGGTTCGCTTCCAGCTCCAGATTGCGGAGCGCCTCCGAGATTGCCGTGCTCCCCGCCTCGTAGGCCTGGGCACGCAGGTCGGTGAGGACGACACAGACGTTCGGGAGTTTTCCGCTCGCGACGGCGACCAGGAGATTGGCGAGAGCGACGGTAGTCAGGTGGTCGAGCGTCGTTTGCCCGACTTGAATCGCTCGCGCAGCCTGGAAATAGGGCGGCAACTCGTCCAGGAGCAGGAGAACCGGATCACCCCGCAAGAGTTCGACCCAGTTTTCCACACCCGGTGCCCGGAGCGGACTGTAGAAGTCGCGCAACACCTCCCGCCGGTTCAGTCGTTCAGCGATCTCGCCCCAGATACCGTAGGGGGTATTCGTCTTCCGTCCGCTGAAGGCAACCACCCGGACCGACCCGAGCGGTCCTGGTCGATAGAAGGAGCCCATGACCGGCTCCCGCCACTTGGGATACTTGGCGAGGAGCCCAAGTGCCAGCAGGTTATGCGTCTTGCCACCACCCATGGACTGCGAGAGCAAGAAGATACCGGAAGCGTTCTCGGTCCGCCCCTCCAGACGCTTGAAGGCCTCGCTGAGCAGTTGCCGCATCCCCTCAGTCACATAGTTCTCGGCGAAGAAGCGCTCCGGGTCGAGTTGGTCCAGCTCGTCGATGTCATGGACCGTGTCACGAACGTTTGGATCGAACACCCATTCGCGTGGAATACACAGCTCAGCGAGCGTCTTGGCCATCGTTCGCCCTACCCCACCATCGCTGCAGCCTTGTAAGACACCACCGAACAGGACCTATCGGTAGTAGAGATAGGATAAACCGGATCCGGGGCGGGCGCGAGGTCGGAGGGAACCCTGTCCACGCAGCGCGTTTCTGCCGTTCCAGCGGCGCACGTGACTGATCGTTGACCATTCAGAGCGCTTTATCCCCACGCAATGTGCCGCCTCAGCTCGTTCTCGATCGAACGTAGTCCTTCCGTACTAAACACGACGCTGATGCGGGCTGCCGCAACGCGGCCCGCTCGAGTGCGGGGTAGTCATGCGTGTGTGCAGCACACGGCAGCAGATCAGCAGCGTGCCAGCTGGGTGTATCGTTGACGGTAGAAGAGATTATCCGGTAGACTCTGGGAGGGGGTGTACGTACACATTGCGAAGCAACCGACCATCTCAAACGCTCTCGACCAGGAGGTACCGCATGAACATGTTCGAATTGGTCGCTGCGTTTATGACTGCCGCCGCGACAACGATCACGGCTGTCCTCACGGCATTGCGCTACCGGCACGAACGCGCCCTGGAGCGACGGGCGTTCGTGCAGGCGAAGCTCGTCGAGTATCCGGAAGTTTCCGGGTTGTCCCGGCGAGGCGACCCCTATCGCATCGAGCTGCACAACGCGAGGCAGGCGAAGGCCGAGAACATCCGTCTGCTCCTCGACGGCGAAAAGGTGAAGGCACGTCAGGCCGTCGGATCGATGAAGATAACTTCCCTTATTCCTCATGCATTGGAACCGGGTCAGACTGCACAGCTTCGGTTGGCTCTCGACCTCGGTGGCCCACAACCGACAAAGTTCACTGTAGCATGGGACGACCCCGCAGGCCGTCATCACTCCTCGAGCCTGGACTTGTCCTTTTGATGGATCGTCGGAGTGCAACGCCATGAAGTCAACCTGTGAGCCCATCACACATCTCGCCTTCACCGACGAATCGCACTGGAACACCGGTCGCTACCGAGCGATTGGTCTCGTCACACTGGTAGCGCAGTGGCAGGCAGACATCGAGCGGGTCATCCGGGAGATCCTCTCCGACCAAGGGATCACGGGAGAGCTGAAATGGTCAAAGATTGACCGCGACCAGGATCGCGATGCGGTGCTCGACCTCCTCTGCACGGCTCTCCGCCTGATCGCTCAGGATCAGCTTCGTGTCGATGTGCTGATCTGGGATATCGAGGATTCCCGCCACAAAGTGCGACGACGCGACGATCTCAACAACCTGCAGCGACTGCTGTACCGTATCTGCATGGTCGTCCTGACCCAACGCTGACCGGCCGAAGCGTGCTGGGCGATCTATCCGGACCAGCAGGACGGAGTCGACTGGCAAGCCCTGCACCGCATGCTTCGCCGCGGTATCGCTCGCTGGTATCGGCAGCGGCCAGGGCAACTGCTCGGGCCAGTAACCCGCCTGCGTATCGCCGAGCTCAGGCCTGTCTCGTCGGCTGACACGCCGATCTCGATACTCGCCGACCTCTTCGCTGGACTGGCAACATTCGCGTACGAGCAGTGGTCGGCCTTTCGAGACTGGCAGAAGGAACAGCGGGGACAGATCAGGCTGCCCTTGGCAACGGAGAGCGATCCAGCCTCACAGACATCGAAGCGAACACTCCTGCGCTTCGCCATTCTGGATGCTGTGCTCGCGGCATGTTCCAAGCACCGCCTGGACGCCTCTCTGGATACCAGCGGAGGACTGCGCACGAAGGATCCGGCATGTCGACTGAACTTCTGGCTCTACACACCCCAAGGTGCCTACGACAGAGCACCGGTGAAACCGAAGCGACAGACAGGAGACGGATCGCATCTGCACTGAGCTGGACAGCGAACTCCCGCTACTCCAGCCCCTCACCGATCACGAGCCAACCGAACCGGAATAGCCGTTGCACACGCGGACACACGACCCGCAACCGGGGGAGGGGGTCAGTTGCCCCTCTCCTCGCTACAGCACGCGCCGCGCCCGGAGCATCGTCGGGTCGTAACCGCGCCAGACCGGCACGCCGCAGTAGCGCTCGCCTTCCGGGCAAGGCGGATGGATCCCGGCGCGGTCACGCAGGACGCAGGGCGGCTGCATCACGAAGCGCCCGATCCGCGGCAACGCGCGCGCCACTTGCTCGGTCTCCTGCCGGGCCGTCTCCCAGATCTCCCGCTGCGCGTCGAAGCAGAGCCGCTTGACCCACTTCCAGAAGTAGGTGAGGAGCGTCCCCGATTCGTAGAACCGCACGTGATGCGCGTTGGGAAGGAGATAGAGCGCGTACTCCGGCGCCACGCCAGCGTCGAGCAACCGGTTCTTCGTCTCCCAAAGCACTCGGATCGTCGCCCAGTACTCCTCCAGCGCTGCCGGCACCCGCGCGATGTCCTCCGGCACGATCACGTCCGGCTCCGGACGCAGATGCGCCAGCAGGATCGGGCCGGAACTCAGCGTCCCGCGGTGCCGCTGGTTCTGCGCGTCCTCCGCCCCGCTGATCCGCTTCTGGAAGGTGAAGGAGACGTGGTTGAGCGTCTGCATCAGCTTGGAATGCATCGCTAGGTACAGCGGGTGCCCTAGATAGTGGTTGCGCGCCGGGTCGAGCACCAGCGCGATGGCGGTGTCGTCGTCGAGCTCGCTCTCGGCACGGCCGAGCACGGTCCGCACCGCATCAGCGAGCAGACGCTCGGCATCGGGCGTGTAGGCCACGAGCCGCGAGTGAGAGGGCCCGAGCGCCGCGTCGAACTCGCGGAAGAACGCCTCGCTCGCGCTCCGCTCGACGGCGTCCGCGAACTTCCGGAGCGCCCGATACTCCAGCGTGTCCTCGAGCGCCAGCACCTGCGGATCGAGCGGATGCCCCGGCGCACCGAGAAAGTTGGGATCGACCGCCAGCACCTCCTCGACCATCCGGTTGACGACGTAGCGCACCTCGCGCGGGACGTCGAGCTGGTTGGCGAGCGCGTAATAGCGGAGCAGCGTGAGCCCGTTGATCGTATGGTAGAGATGCGCCGGTGTCGCCAGCGGCAGAACGTAGCGGGCCACCTCTTGCGCCCGGCGCTGGATCGCCGTCTGGACGCGTTGCTGCACGTCCGGCCGTTGACTGCGTATCCTTGCCGGGAACACCTCGGCATAGCGCCGCGCGATATCGGGCGTCAGGAGCTCGACGAGCCGGCGGTAGCCACTGAGCGCTCGCTCCATCGCCGCTCGGTAGAGCGCGGCCAACGGTTCGGGGAGTTCCGGCGTGACCATCGTCGCGCCGGTCACCTCGCGGTAGCGCTGCGAGACCTGCTCCGAGTTGTAGAAGGGATGATGGTGGAAGAACGACCAGATCGCCAGGCGGGAGACGCCATCCAAGACGAAGACGAAGTGCGCATGCTGGAAGGTCGTGTGATGGCCGGCCGCAAAGAGGTCAGGATAGAGCGCAGCAGCCCGCTCGCGCCGCGCTGCCTTGGCCGCCTCCCCGTTGCCGCTGAAGAGTTCGACCACGCGCTCGACGCTCGCCGGCCGCGCGCCGTAACACGACCAGGCAGCCGCGATCGTCAGGGCGAAGGGGTGCGCCGCCGACTCGCTCCGCACCAGTCGCACCGTCGGTGGCGGTGACCGGAACGGAAACTCGACCGCCAGCGACTCCACCCACCGCGTCGCCATCGCCGCCCCTCCTCTCGACCACCACGAGTGTACGCCGCGCGCTTTCGAAGCCTACCATGAGTGTACGTACACCGCAAGGGGTGTCCGGACAGGCACCGCTCACGCGACCGCACTCCTCCGGCGTTTCCTGGTGCAACCAGCAGTAAGATGGAAGGGACCGGCCGAGGTGGCGAGGGTGCGTCGATACCGCGCGAGGGCGGGAAAAGGAGGAGAGGCACTCGATCATGCGTGAACGACAGGAACCGCTCGTCGAAGCGGTCACACCGTTGCAGGAACTGGCCCAGCGCGTACCCCAGCTCGAGGGTGTCCCGACCGGAGTACCGGGCCTCGACGAACTCTTCTTCGTCACCGAGTGGCGCGAGGGGAAGGCCGTGCGGCGTGTCCTGGGCGGTATCCCACGCTACGCGGTCCTCCAGGTCACGGGGGTATCCGATACCGGCAAGAGTCTCATGGTCGAGCAGTTCGCGGTGGAGCGAGCCCGGCGGGGTGAGCCCTGCATCTTCCTCACGACCGAGGCACCAGGGCCGTTCGTCGCTGGCAGTCTCCAGCTCCGCGCGCAGGCGATGGGGGTACCCCGCGAGGCGATCGACCGCGCCATCATTCTGATCGACGCGGCCACGCACACCAGCTTGGCGCACGATCTGGGAACGCTCCTGAGCACGCTCGCCTTCGCCATCCGCACCTACCATGCCCAGGCCGTGGTCATCGATTCGCTCACCGGCTTCTACGAGGCACGCGAGATGCAGGCACGCGAAATCGTGCGCCCTCTGTACCTCTTTCTCAAGAAATGGCACCAGACCGCACTGGCGGTCTCCCAAAAGCGGAGTGGACACGAACTCCTCACCGCCGAAGCTGCTGGCGGATTCGCCGTCGGTCACATCCTCGATGGCTCGCTCGTCCTCGCCAAGCAACCTGTTTTGTCCTACCAACAGGCGAAACTGTACCGGACACCGATCGGCGAGACGGTCCGGCTCTTCCGGATCGATGGTTGCCGAATGAGCGGCCACGATACGGCCACGCACCTACTCGAGATCACCCCGGAAGGACTGGTGCGGATCGGACCGCGGCTGAGCGACCTCGCGCGCAGTGCAGCTGTCCGCACCGGAGAGGAGGAGGTGGAATGACACCGATCGAGGTCACGCCGCAGCCACCGGACATCGATCAGCGCGCGCTCCGCGTCTTCCTCAAAGCCATCGAGCTCGTCGGCGGACCACGTCAGCTCGTCGAGTTGCGTCGGCTCACCTGGTTACCCAGTCTGATGGAAGCAGCCTACGCGGTGGTCCTCGCCGAAGAGCATCACTGGCCAGCCGAAGAGATCGCCCGGTTCCTCGGTGTCTCCAGCGCGGCGGTGCGCCATCTCCTGCGCGCTCCCGAGGCAGCCGTGCTGGAGCGCCTCCGCGGCGAGGAACCCAGCGAGCACAACGTCCACATCGCCGGTGGACTGGCCAAACTCGCCCTGGAGGCCCTCCGCCGCGAGGAGGAAAGCGGAACGCTCCAGCCGTGATCGAGCCAACTCGGCAACGAGCAGCACAGCGGCGACGTCGGCGGGGCGACAGCGTCGATCGCCCTTCCTGGCGCCTGGCTTCCTCGCGAGCGGGTCTGGCCGAGCGACCGTTCCGGCACGGTCGTCTCGATCCGGCCCGGAAGTCCTGGGTACCGAGGACGATCTTCCCTCTTTGCAGGCAGCGACCGGAGTGCTATGCTCAGGCAGACCAGGCCGACGCGCCGATCGACGCGACGGGACGGTGCGGATGACGAGCGAAATCGAAACCTGGGACGGCCTACCACCGGACGAGGACCTCGGCTGGCTGATCGAGCCACCCTTGTACTGGATCGTCGAGCATACCGAGCCGCTCCCGCCGATTCCCGGTTTGACCTATCTGGCGACCAATCGCTACGCCGATTGCGCCGCTGACCAGACGCTCGTCGCCACTCCTGACGAGCCGGAGCTGATCGAGCTCCTGCGCGGTGCGCCCGGTGTCCAGGCGATCGAGCCCGGTTACTTCCGCTACTTCTTCCAGGGCGACTCGGTGATCGCTGTGGTCAACAGCGCCGCCATCACCTGGTTCGACTCGGTCGACGAGGCACTGCGCTGGGATCCCTTCGCTGAGTCCGGCAGCTCGTTCCCGCCCGGCCCCTCCTGTTGAGACGATGCCTGCCCCGAACGCACTGACAGTCTTCACGGTGACGCTCCTCTTCGCTGGTGAGCACTGCCTGCTTCTCCACCGCCATGCCTGGCGCCACCGCTTCCCCGACCAGTGGACCGGCCTCGGAGGGCGCGTCGAGCCGGCCGAGCTGGCTGACTTGGCGAGCGCCGCTCGGCGAGAGCTCGCCGAAGAGATCGGAGTTCCGCCCCACGACCTGCCTCCACTCGTCCTGCGCCGCGTCCTCCTGCAGCACCGTCCGGGAGACGCCGAACTGGAACTGCTCCTCTATTTCACCGGCGAACTCGCCGGCCCCCTCGCACTCCCGCCGAGTCGCGAAGGAACGCTCCACTGGGTCGCGCCTGCCGATCTTGCGACGCTCCCGCTGGTCGACAACGCGCGTCTGGTCTTGCCCCACCTCGTCGCCGATCGCGCCCGCGATCCAACCGGCAGCGAGCCGGTCAAGCTGGGCATCGCCCGCTGCGATGAGGAGGGGCGCGTCGTCGCCGTCACCTGGGCCTGATCGGCCAGTCCTCACCGCAGGATCCCCGGGTGTCCACTGCGCATCATCGCGTGCCGCCGCCGACTGCACCCGCCGCCCCGCCCGACCCCTGCCGGGCCGCTCGGGCCATCAGGACACATCGGCCAGGCCAAACCGGACGCGTGCGGCCGGCCTCGAGTCGCCGCTCGCCAGGAACGTAGCCCTCCCGAGCCCGTTTCCCCCCGCGCCGCGAGCACCTCCCAACTCGGCATCCCGCCGCACCGCCCGGCCCCGCTGCCGTCAGCGCGGACCGGTCCAGCATTCCCGCTCGCTCGATCCTGGCACCGAGCGTGCCGCCGGGTGCGACCGATCGCCACCCGCCGAAAAGACCTGGGCTCCCGCTCGCGCGGAAGCCCAGGTTCCGGACGGGGCGATCTCCGGCTCGCTAACCGTCATCCCTCGCGGCGCTTCAGCTGCTCGACCACTGGCTTGGCCTCGCGCTCGAGCGTCTTGGCCACCTCAGCGAAGACACCGGCCGGATCCTCCTGCTGCACGGTCACTCGCTCCAGTCCCTTGCCGATGATCTGGTCGCCGTTCGGGATCCAGACGCGTGCTGCATCCTGTTGCCGTGTCTTGGGCAGCTGCTCGACCGCGGTCTTGAAATTCGGGTTCTCCTTGTAGAAGTTCTGCATCTCCTGGCTGGCGGTCGCCGATTTGCGGACCGGCATGTAACCCGTGTTCTGCGACCACCACATGGTGTTCTCCGGGTCAGTCGCGAAGGCCAGATACTTGAAGGCTGCTTCCTGGATCTCCTTGGGCTTGTTCTTGAGGATCGCCAGGCCAGATCCACCGGTGCAGCAGCCGAACCCCTTCGGTCCCTCCGGCAAGAAGGCCGTCCCGACCGGGAACGTAGCCGTCTTGAGGATGCCGCGCAGCGAGGCAGTCGAGGCCATCATGGCTGCTGCTGCACCGTTCGTGAAGTCAGCCACGATGTCCTTGGTCGGCACCGCCCAGCCGTCTCGCACGGACGCGAGGTAGAGCCGCCCTGCTTCGACCGCCGGATCCTCCTGGATGCGGATGGTGAAGTCCGGGTCGGAGTACCGTCCGCCGTGCTGCCAGACCACCGGCTGGAAGAGCCAGGCGATGTACGACGCCGCGCTCGGGTGGGCGAAGGCGTAGCGCGTCGTCTTGTCTCCTTCTTTCTTGACCAACTTGGGTACCCACTCGAGGAACTCGGCCCAGGTCCCGGGGCCCCGATCGGGCAGCCCGGCCTCTTGCCAGACCTGCTTGTTGTAGTAGAAGAGCGGCGTCGAGCGGGCGAACGGCACCCAGTAGATGACTCCCTTGCGCGTCCCTTCCTCGATCAGCGGATCGACGTAGTCCTTGGTATCGATCCCGTTGGCAGCGAAGAGGTCATTGAGCGGGAGCAGCACGTCGTTGAGATAGAACTTGAACCACCACACGTCGGAGAGCAAGACGATGTCCGGCGTGGTCCCAGCCGCGAGCGCTTGGGTCAGCTTCTGCGCCGTTTCCTCGTAGTTCCCTTGGTACTGGTAATCGACGACCACGTCCTTCTGGGACTCGTTGAACCGCTTGACCATCCCCTGCTCGGCTTCACCCAAGTTTCCGCTGAACGAGCCCCAGTAGACGACTTTCACCGTCGAGCCGGGCGACGTCACCACTGCGGGCGCCGTCGGGCTCGCCGCCGCTGCCGCGGGGGTGGGACTCGGCTGGGCGGTGGTGCCTGCCGCCGGGGCTGGCGTCGGCGTCGCCTCCGTCCCGCCACACGCTGCGAGCAAGGCCGCGCTCGAAAGCTCGCCGAGGGCAACGAGCAGTCGTCGTCGAGTCAAGCTCTTGTGCATCGCGTTCCTCCTCCGTACTCTTTCCGACCTCGCCGACTCGTCGAACCGATCGCTCCGCGCGTCATCCCTTCAGCGCACCACCTCCGATTCCCTTGACGATCCAGCGCTGGGCCACCACGTAGACGACGAGCATCGGTACCAGCGCCATGACCGTGCCGGCCAAGATGGGACCCCAGTTCTGCACACCCTCGACCTGGTAGAGATAGGCCACGCCGACCGGCACCGTGCGCCACTCTAGGCGGTTGGTCACGACCAGCGGCCAGAGGAAGTCGTTCCAGTGCGCCACCAGGTAGATCACCAGAAAGGTCACGATCACCGGCTGCGAGAGCGGCACCACGACGTGCCGCAGGAGCCCGAGATGACCGCAGCCGTCCAGCCGCGCCGCATCGAGGAGATCGCGCGGCAGAGTCAGGAAGTGCTGCCGGAACAGGAACACGCCGAAGGCGACAGCAGCGACCGGGATGATCAGCCCCTGATAGGTGTTGATCCACTTTAGACGCGCCACCGTGAGATAGTTGGGGAGCAGCGTCACGGTTCCGGGGACGAGCAGCGCCGCGATCACCACGGCGAAGACCAACCCCTTTCCCCGCGCGCGCACGAAGACGAGCGCGTAGGCTGAGAGGAGCGCGAACAGGAGCTCGAGCGCCACTGCTCCGAGCGTGGTCACGATGCTGTTGACGAAGAAGCGTCCGAAGGGAACGGCCTGCCACGCCTCGACGAAGTTCCCCCATTGCGGCTCGCGTGGTATCCAGACCGGTGGAAAGGTGTAGATCTCTTGGTTCGTCTTGAGCGCACCGGTCGCCACCCAATAGAGCGGCAACCCCATGATCACCACCACCAAACCGACCAGCAGGCCACGCAGGCCGGTCGCCATCGCTCGTCGCCAGTTGCGCCGCTTAGTCATAGGAGACCCTCCGCTCGCCGAGCCGCACCTGCAACCAGCTGATCACCGCCAAGAGGGCGAACAGCACCACCGCGGCGGCCGCTGCCCGCCCGGCATTGAAGGCGACGAACCCCTGCTCCCAGATGTAGTAGAGGAGCGTCGTGGTCGCGTTGACCGGCCCACCATCGGTCAGGACGCGGATCAGGTCGAAAGCCTGGAACGAGGCGATCGTCGAGACGACCAGCAGAAAGAGCGTGATCGGCCCCAATTGCGGCAGTGTGATGGAGCGGAACCGCTGCCACGCCCCTGCCCCGTCGATCGTCGCCGCCTCGTACAGCTCTTGGGGAATCCGCTGCAAGCCGGCCAGGTAGACGATCGTGCTGAAGCCGACGTTCTTCCAGACGTAGACCAGGATGACGGCGACCATGGCCAACTGCGGGTGATTGAGCCAGTCCGGGGAGATCGTCCCCAACCAGCTCGCCACCTGGGCGACCAGGCCGAAGCGCGGGTTGAGCATGTTGACCCAAAAGACGGCGACCGCCGCGCCGCTCAAGACGTACGGCGCGAAGACGACGCCGCGCGCCAGCGCCAGCCCGCGCAGCGGCTGATCGAGCAAGAGGGCGAACGCCAACCCGAGCAGCATCGTCCCGCCTACCGTGCCCAGCGTGAACACGACCGTATTGCGCACGACTTCGCGGAACTCGCTGTCTTCGAGCAGGAACCGGTAGTTCTCCAGGCCGACGAAGATCTTGACCGGACTGATCAGGTCCCACTTCATCAGGCTCAGGTAGGCGTTGTAGACGAGCGGCCAGTAGGTGAAGACACCCAGCAGGATCAAGTTGGGCGCGACGAGCAGCCAAAAGAGCGGCCACTCGCCGAGCGCCTGGCGCAGCCGCTCCAGTCGCGCTCCGGTCAAGGGCCGTACCTGCGTCGCTGTCTCGGTCCGTTCCAGCACCTTCATCGCTCGCTCCTGACCGTCCCCCGCTTCCGGTCCGCGGGATTGATACGACATAGTCCCCCCAGGTATGTTGCAATTCGGTTACCGATCGGCGCTCTGCCGACCATGCACGCGCGTATCGCAATCGTTCGGTCACGAATCGCTCGTGAGTGTGCGAGAAAATGATAGCGAACAGGGGGAAACTGGGAGGAAAGGAGCGACCACGATGCAGAGCAGCGAACTGCGACACGAAATCTTCCGGAACCGGTCGACCCGCCCGTGGGTCATCGCCCACCGGGGAGCCTCCGGCTTGGCACCGGAGAACACGCTGACCGCCTTCGTCTTGGCCGTCGAGCAAGGGGCGGATGGGATCGAGTGCGATCTCCGCCTCACCCGCGATGGGCACATCGTCGTCTGCCACGATGCCTCGCTCCAGCGCACCACCAACGGGCACGGCCTGATCCACGAGCACACGCTGGCCGAGCTGCGCCTGCTCGACGCTGGCTACGCCTTCACCACCGATCGCGGGGCGACGTACCCCTTCCGGGGTCTCGGGCTGCGCATCCCGACCTTCGAGGAAGTGCTCGCCGCTCTGCCGAGCCACGTCGTGGTCAACGCCGAGATCAAGTCGGCGCCGTGGGATCCCGCCGACCGTCAGCGCGGGCAGGTGATCGCCGAGCGCGTCGTCGCCTTGGTACGCCAGCGCCCCGACCTCCGCACGCGTCTCCTCGTCTCCTCCTTCGATAGCGCCGTGCTCGACACCGTCCGCCGCCTCGACCCCGAATTGGCAGTGGCCCTGTGCACCCTGCCGCTCGCTCCCTTGCCCGAGCAGCTGCGCAGCACGCTCGACCGCGGGTACGACGCCTTCCACCCGATGGACGTCGGCTTCGACGAGCACGGCGCTGCGGTCATCGCCACCGCGCACCAGGCCGGCGTGCCGGTGAACGTCTGGACAGTCGATGTCCCTGACCGGGCAGTGGAGCTGGTCGTGCTCGGCGTCGACGGGATCATCACCGATTATCCGGAGGCGACCCGCCGCGCCCTCGAGCGCGCCGTCGGCGCTACGGCTGCGCGCCCCGTCACCCCCTGAGCGGCGGACGCGTCCCCAGCACGACACCGAGAGGCCCGGTGGACGCTCGGCCAATCCGCCCGCGCGTCCCGCTCCTC
>NZ_JBRBZA010000032.1:0-23380 GCF_053493975.1 Thermomicrobium sp. | reverse complement strand
AGTCCCGACGAGGGGTGCGCGCTCTGGGAGCGGGCGAGGAGTGCCCCACCGGCGCGTCCCGGAAGACGCGACGAGCAGGCATCGGCGGATGAGGTGTGCTGACCCTCCCCTCGTTCGCGCCAGTTCGTCGGTCGGCCACCTTCGAGCGACTCGGTGTGGCCAGCGCGAACCCAGTGCCCGTGCGCGTCGTCGCGGTGGCGGTGAATGCGAGCGCTCTGAACCGCTGAACAGAGACCTCGCTCGACCTGGGAGAAGGTCAGGGTCTCGCCGGTCGCCGGAAGGCCGATCGCGTGGTCTGCGCTCGCGCTGGAAGGGCAAGCGGCGGTTTTCCCCGATGGCTGGCCGGGAGTGCCCGTCGCTGGAACAGCGATCGTTTCTCCTTCTTCATCAGCGAGTTCGCTCGATCGCCGCCGAGGGGTCGCTCTCCAGACGACGATTTTTGCTCCAACTCCACCCCCGGACCGAAGCGAGCACTTCACGCACCGGTTCCGTCACGCTGGGTCGCTGCGCATCGCATCATGCAGGCGAGAGTCGAGATGCGCGAAGGCTGCCATGAGATCGACGAGGGCGTCGTGGAAATCATCTGGTGTCGCGGCTCGCTCCGATCGTGGGACGATCGCTCGATCGATCCGGTCGACTTCCTCCGCCATATCGGCTAGTGCGTGTGCCACGGTTTCCGCCTCGGCTGGTGGGAGGAGCGCGAAGCGCTGCAGTCGCTCGACCGGTTCACCGCCGAGGAACCGCTTCGTGAGGCGCTCGGGGCTTTCGGTCAGGAGACTCGTGGCTCTTCCTCCTCTCGATCGGGTATGCGGGAGATCGCTGCGAGGCGCTCGGCTGCCTCGAGCTGGTGCTCGAACGTCGCGATTTCCCGGTTCGAACTGCTCCCCGATGTCGCGCGTGTCTCCTCGTGCTCGCTCCGGCGGTGGCAGAGCGATCGGCTCGTGCCTCGGAGCGCACGGGAACCATGGCGCAGGTGCTGTTGTCTCGAGATGTTGTGCGCATCGCAGATCAGGAAACTCCTCCATGCGACAGCGTCTACCCTTTCCGGGTAACGGGAGCAGCATACTGCTCGTACACAAGGCGACGCGACACCGAGCCTCGAGCCGCAGGGTACCGCACTGCCGGAGCGCGCTGTCTTCCGACTGTCGATTCAGGAGTGACTCGAACGCACCCAGCATCTGGGGCGTTTCCCTTTTTGCCGGCTTCCTCGTATCCTGTCACCGAGGGGAGAAGAGGCGGCGACGCGGTGCGAGCGCGCTGGTCGGTCTGCCTCTTCTGCGGTGACCTGATCGGAAGGCTCCGATGTGACGCCGCGCTGCCCGCACGCTGACACCAGTCGATCGCAGACGTCTCGCGGGTGGACCGGGCCGATCTTCACGGTCGGCCATTCCAACCGCTCCTTCCCCGAGTTCCTCGAGCTGCTCCGAGCGCATAGCGTGCGGTTCGTGGCCGATGTGCGGCGTTTCCCGCCCTCGCGGCGTCACCCCCAGTTCGACCGGGATCGCTTGGCCAGCGCACTGGCTGAACATGGCATCGCGTACTGGCACTGCCCGGCACTCGGTGGACGTCGCCAGCCGCGGCCCGACTCCCCTAATACCGCCTGGAGCGATCCCGGCTTCCGTGGCTTTGCCGACCATATGCAGACTGCAGAGTTCGCCGCGGCACTCGACGAACTCGTCGACCGTGCTGAGCAGGATGGACCCCTCGCGCTCGTGTGTGCCGAGGCTCTCCCCTGGCGGTGTCATCGCTCGCTCATCGCTGATGCACTGGTCGCCCGAGGGTATACGGTCGTGCACGTCCTGGCTGCAGGGCGCCTGCAGCTGCATCAGCTGCCTCTCTTCGCGCGGCTCGACCAGGGGTCCGTCTCGTACCCCGCAGGCGGACCCGGTCGCTGATGGGCACGCACGACGTTCCCCAACGGTTACAGCAGCACCGCGTCGTCTCGGACGCTGTCGGCCAGGCAATTGGCCAAGCCGGGGCTGCTGTCGCTGCCTCATTGGCTGCGACTGCCGGCCTTGCTCGACGTGCGTCGTGCGGGCTGCTCACTGAACCGGTGACGGGAAGCCCGCTGGACGACCCTTCGCCGAGACGACAGCTGGGCGCAGCTGCGTGCGTCGGCAAACTCGGACGCTCGTCGATCGGCATCCGAACGAGCCAGGCGACGTACCTGACCCCGTGGCCGACTGGACGCTGGATTGCGCCGATGCGGTCGGGTACCGCTCGTGCCGATCGAAAATTGCTTGCGGGAACTTTCCGGTGCCATGAGGCGCGAGCGCTCCCGCTACCGTCCTGCCCGCACGACTCGTGGTTCCCCTTGACACTCAGGAGTAGGTCGGCTAGGCTTTCCGCAACCGTCCGGTAGCGTTGGCGTTGAGACCGATGGAAGACCGACGCGGGAACCGCTCACCGACACCGGCACGCGCCCGGTTGCTCGCCCAGGACGTTGGGCCGAGCGTGCCGCGTGGCCCCTGATCGCTCCCCAGCGGCCGGTGCGGCCGCTCCTGAGTCTCCCGGATCGAGAAGCGACAAAGCTGATGCGCCGTGCAGCGGAACGCTGTTCCCTGCACGGGCTGGAGGAGTGCTGAAGAAGGGGGATACGGATGAGTGGCGCGGTTTCCCCACTCGGCGCTGCGCGTTCGCAGCGGCAAGCGATCGCCTTGGTGCTCTCGCTCGGTCTCTTCGTGGTCGCGTTCGCCGTCGTCCTCGCGACGGTCGTCGACATGCGACGCGCCTTTCTGCTCGAGTCTGCGGCTTATCAGAAGCTCGGCGCTCCGTCAGCCTTTCTCTTCTACACGCCGTGGCATCTCGTCGTCCTCGTCGGAGCGCTCGTGCTGAGCATCGCTGCGTATCGCCTCCTGCGTGCGGTGGAGCAGCAGCTCCAGGATGCGAGTGGCCTCCGGCAAGCGCGCAATGTCTTGGCCGGCCTCCTCATGGTGCTGTTGGTCGTCGATCTCTTCGTCTATCGGATCGTCCAGGCCGAGCGCGTCGCCTCAGCCGGTAAAGCCGGCATCGCCAAAACGTTCGCGCTCGATTCCCTGCCTACTTGGCTCCGGCCGATCGGCGAAGCGGCCAATTTCCTGCTCGTCGTTTGGCACGCCACGACACTCGGTATCCTGCTCGGTGCCTTGTTCCTGGTGCTGCTCTGTACCAGTCCGCGTCTGCAGCGGGTCTACGAGCTGCGCGGCTTCCGCGCGCACGTCCTGGGCAGTGCGAGTGCCGTGGCTTACCCCTTCTGCTCCTGTTGCGCTGGTCCACTCGGTGCAGGTCTCTACCGCGGTGGCGCCTCGCTCGAGTCGTCCCTCGCCTTCGTCGTCGCTGCCCCGCTCCTCAATGTGACCACCCTCTTCCTGGCGACCGCGCTCCTTCCCGCCGATTTCGCCCTCCTCCGCATCGCCGGTGGTGTCGCGCTCGCTGTCTTCGGTACCTGGCTGGTCGCACTCGCGGTGCGGCGTCGCCCACCAGTGGCGACGGGTGCTGGATCAGCCGAGCGGCAACTCCGCTGGTTGGAGCGCCTCCTCCGCGTCTTTTCCTTCGAGCAACATCTGGCTGGTCGGCGGATCGAGACGCCGTCCGAATTGGTCGGCGCCTGGCTCCGCACTGCCTGGGTGATCGCTCGCGTTGCGGTCCCCATGCTCTTTCTCGCGGCAGCCGTGGTCGGTTGGGCTGCACCGATCCTGACAGCCCTGGGCGGCGGTAATACGGTCGGCACGGTGCTCTTCGCCACCCTGGTCGGTGTCCTGTTCATGATCCCGACCTGGACGGAGCTAGCGATCGCCGCCCCGCTCATCCAGCAAGGGATGACTGGTCCGGCGGCTGCGCTGCTCTTGGCGCTGCCAGCGGTCAGCTTGCCGAGCTTACTGATCTACGGGGCAGCCTTGCGCGACTGGCGTGTCCCAGCCCTCATGGTGGTCGTCGTGGCAGCGGTCAGCATCGTGGCCGGCATCATCTTCTTGTGACGGTGTCTGGTCTCCGAACCTTCGGCGAGGCACGCTCTGCCCAGTTGCCGGGGAGCGTGCCTCGCCGGCGCTGCGATCGTGCGGGGTCGCCGGGTTTACCGCGGAGTCTCGGAAGCGAAGCGGTCGTCGATCGAGGTCGCGACCGCGCGTGTCGCTGTGGCTGTGCCTCAGCTCTGGGGCTTGTCGGCGCTCGGCGCCCCGAGCGCGAGCCAGGCGCGGAAATCGGGGTCTTGCTGCGCCAACTGGTACTCCATGAAGACTTCTTGACACATGGCGCGGAGTCCGCCGCTTCCGGGTGTCCGCAGCACCAGGTCGAGCAGCCACGCCTCGAAGGCCTCTGGTTCAGGATCGGCCTCGATCGCTCGCTCCAGGATCCACCGCTTCAGTTCTTCGCCGAGTGCGTCCGGTGTCTGGTCGCGCTTGCGCCGCTTGCGTCGCCCGGCGCTCGCCTCCAACGCATCGAGCAGCGCCCGACAGAAGACGGCTGGGCGGACGAGTGTGTTCGGGTCATAGGCTGGACGCATGGTCGACTCCTAGGCGGCCAGGTCGCGCGCGACGATCTGCACGGCGAGTGGGTAGCCGAGCCCCCCGGGCCGGCGGTAGTCCCGCTCGGCCGCGACGAGGTCGAGTTCCACCGTCGTCAAATCGTGCAAAAGGATTTCCCCCTGGCTCCAGGGGCCGAGCGTCGCGAACGTCTTGACGTAGCCACGGCACTCCTGGCAGATCTCGACGCGTTGCGAGTCCTGCTTGCCCTCCTCAGCGAAGTAACCGAGGCGCCGGTGGTCGCTATTGCCGCAGAAGGGACATTCCTGGTGGGGGAAACGCCAGCCGCTCCCGCAGCGACCGCAGCGGAGCCAGCGCTCGCGTTCCAGCCCGCGGAACTCGGCCAGCGTCGGCCAGGCAGCGCACACTGGGCAATAGCCGGCACGCCAGTGGGTCGGCGACACGGGGGCACTGTTCCGAGCGAGCCCTGCCAGGACCGGGATCGCGAGCACGCTGCCGAGCACGGCGACGAGCTGATCTGCTGCCGGCGTCGCCGCTGCCAAGCGCTCCAGGCTCGCCTGGTCAGCGCACACCGCGGCCTGCACGAGCTCGAGGAGGGCGAGCCGATCGCGCGCGACCGCTTCGTACAGGGTGCTCGCTTCGGGAATGCCGTCGCGGACGAGGAGAGCGGTCGTCTCGCCAGCCAGCTGGCGGAGCGCGCCCAGATCGGCAGCGATCGTGCGGCCGTGCAGGAGCGGGACTGCCCCGCTCGTCAGCCGGTCAGCTGAGTCGAGGAGGACAGCGATCGCTGTTCCGGACAGGCTGCTTAGGAGACGGAGCGCTGCGGCATAAGAACGTGCCAGCGGAGCGAGCACGGCGTCTCGCTCCGCCAGCTGCTCGAGTTTCTCGATGACCGCACTCATTCGACCGGCATCCCGGCAAGTTCGCTCGCCGGCCCTTCGCGCGGTGTCAAGTAGTAGATAGAAGCAGGGCCGTTCGGCCGGAGTTGCACCTCGGTCGCACGATTGCCGACATCACCACCCGAGCCGCCGCCGCGCGTCCGCGAGGCCTCCGGACTGCATCCGCTCAGCGTGAGGCAGACGAGCAGGAGGACGAGGCCGCGCGCGAGTGACCGACCGAGTCGATGCCGCGGGCGTCCTACCATCTCACACTGCCTCCGACGAGAGCAGCAGTGCTGCCCGGAGAACGAAGGCGCCCGCCAAGACGAGAACGGCGAGCGTCGGGACGGCGAGGCGACCGATCAACTGCGGCCGCCAGGCGAGAACGGCTGGCACGAGCATTCCCAGAGCAACAGCCAAGACGAGCAGCACACCGTACACGTTCCCGAGGACGAGTTCGGTGACGCGCATCGGCATCGTCGCCACCATGGCAGCCACCGCGACGATGCTGACACCTAACGCCCCCAGTAGTAGCTGGCGCAGCGTCGGAACCGTCGTCGGTGAAGCGCGCTGGGCCAGAAGGAGAAGCACCACCGCTGCTGATGCCATACCGGATGCGAAGAAGAGTGCACCGAGCCAAGCTGTATCGCCCCAGAGTGGTCGGTTCGTGGAGTTCAGGAGCACGCCTTTGTAACCGGCATAGAAGGTGCCGGCCAGCCCAGAGCCCAGCACGATGATGGTCCCGAGGATGCCGCGACCGAGAAAACCGAGCTGGGTGGGCAGCCGCCCCTCGAGTGCCAGGCTCCCCACCAGCGCGAGGAACGAGGCGCCACCGAAGAGAAAGAGCGACCACGCGCCGAGCGCCATCACCGACCACCACTTGAGGAACGTCGGAAGCAGCGTCTCCGAGAACAGCAGCATGTGCCAAAAGCGATCGGGCCGCTTGAGGTCCACGATGAGCAAGAGCCCGCTCAGGATACTGCCGACCGTGGCAATCGCGAAGCCCCAGCGGGCGACCATCCGATCGGAGGCACGACCGAACAGCCAGAGCAGTGCCGCGATCCCCGCCGCCGTTCCGGCCAACCCCGCCACGAAGAACTCGACGACCGCGTACCAGCCCCAATGCGGTGAAACCGAATAGAAGGTGTCCGGCATCGCTGACCCTCCCCTCACTCACCGCTTTCCGGCTCGCGGGCAGCGCTCGCCAATTCCTCCATGCGCCGCTTGCGCAGGCTGACGAGCCCGAGCAAGCCGAGCGCGACCGCGCTGGCAGTAGAGAGGCCTGCTGCCACGGGGGTGTTGGTGGACGGCAGCTTCGGATTCTTCGGCAGCCCATAGGCCTCCGGTTCGTCGAGGAGGAGGTAGAAACTGTTCAGCCCACCGAGGATCGACTCGTCGTGCCCGTACAGGCGCGCTTGGGTGACCCCCTGCGCGTGGAGTTGCTCGAGCCGCTGCTGCGCCCGCTGCTTGAGTTCGTCGATCGGCCCGAACTGGATCGACTGCGTCGGGCAGGCCTGCGCGCACGCGGGCACCATGCCGGCTTGCAAGCGGTCGTAGCACAGCGTGCACTTCATGGCGGTGTTGGTTTCCGGATTGATCTCGATCACGCCGAACGGGCAAGCCGAAATGCACGCCCGGCAGCCGTTGCACACATCCTGCTGGATCACGACCGTATCGAACTCGGTGCGGATGATGGCACCGGTCGGGCAGGCTTCCAAGCAGGCAGCCCGCACACAGTGCTTGCAGACGTCGCTCATCATCAGCCAGCGACCGGTCGAGCGGTCGGGACTGAACTGCTCGATGAACTTGACGTGGCGCCACTGGATGCCGCTCAGCGAGACCGTGTTGTCGTAGGATTGGCCGCTCAGCTCGACCTTCCCACCGTTGCGGGCTGGGAGCTGGTTCCACGCCTTGCAGGCCACTTCACAGGCCTTGCACCCGATACAGACTGAGGTGTCGGTGAAGAAGCCCATCGCTTGCGCCATGGCTCGTCTCCTCCAGGGAACCCCCCAGGGTGACTCGGCCGAGCCACCCTGGGGTCTCCTCCGTTCCCCACTACTTCGCCTTCTCGACGTTGACCAAGAGTGCCTTGGCTTCGTGGATCATCACGTTCGGGTCAGCGACCCACGAGGTCAGGTCATTCACCACTTCACCGGTCGCGAGCCCCATGAAGCCCCAGTGCCACGGCATCCCGATCTGGTGCACCGTCTTGCCGTTCACCGTGAGCGGCCGCAAGCGTGGTGTCACCAGCGCTTTGGCCACGATCGAGCCGCGCTTGGACGTGATCCGCACCCAATCGAGGTTCTTGATGCCCTTCTCCTCGGCCAGCTCCGGGCTGATCTCGACGAACAGCTCCGGCTGCAGCTCGGCCAGCCAGGGCAGCCAGCGGCTCATGGCCCCGGAGAGGTGGTGCTCGGTGAGCCGATACGTCGTGAGGACGATCGGGAACTGCGGATCGCCCACCTGAGCGAGCTGGTTCCGCTCGTGCTCGTAGATCTTGGCGATCGGGTTGGTCTGCCACTTCGGGTACAGGAGGTTGGGCACCGGCGACTCGATCGGCTCGTAGTGCACCGGCAACGGCCCGTCCTGCAGTCCCGTCGGCACGAAGAGCCAGCCCTTCCCATCCGGCAACAGGATGAACGGGCTCTTGCCGTCGTGCGCGTCCATGCCGGCGGCACCGGGCTTGGCCGGCGTGTCCGGCGCCTTGGTCGCCGGGAAGTCCGGCACGTCGTAGCCGACCCACTTCTTCTGGTTGGCGTCCCACCAGATGAGCTTCTTCCGTTCGGACCACGGGTTGCCGTTCGGGTCGGCCGAGGCCCGGTTGTAGAGGATGCGGCGGTTGGCCGGCCAGGCAAAGGCCCAACCGAGATGCGTCCCCGGCTTGTCGTCCGGATCCGGGTTCCGGTTGGCCGGCAGGAACTTGCCCTCCTCCGGATAGGCCCCGCAGTAGATCCAGGACGCGCAGGTGGTCGACCCGTCATCCTTCAGTTCGCCGAAGCCCTTGAGGAGTTCGCCGGTATCCGTCTTGAACCCGTTGATCTCGCGCCAGATCTTCATGACGTCCGGCTCGCCCTGGATGCGGGTGTTGGTCGGGTACTTGCCTGGTTCGTAGTCGAAGTCCCACGTCAAGTTCTTGAAGCCTTGGTCGCGCGGCAGCGTCGAGTCGGCATAGAGCTTCTTGAGCCGCAGTGCCAGCTGGTGGGTGAACCAGGCATCGGAGCGGCAGTCACCCGGCGGATCTGCTGCCTTCTCGTGGAACTGGATCCAGCGCTGCGTGTTAGTGAACGTTCCCTCGATCTCGCCGACCTGGGCTGACGGGAAGAGGAAGACCTCCGTCTTGATCTGCTCCGGCTTGAGTTCGCCGCTCTCCACCTCCGGTGACTTGTACCAGAAGGCTGCCGTCTCGATCTCGAAGTTGTCCTTCACCACCAGCCAGTCGAGATTGGCCAGTGCGCGCCGGATCAGTCCGCCGTTGATCGAGGTCGCCGGGTTCTGACCGAACATGAAGGCACCCTTGATTTCGCCCTTGGCCATCGCGTGGAAGCTGGCCATGAAGGAGTAATCCCCGGCGATCTTCGGATGCCAGTCGTAGCCGAAGTCGTTCTCCGGCTTGGCCGCGTCACCGTACATCGACTTGAGGTAGCTCACCATGAACTTCGGCAAGTTGGCCCAGAAGCCGGTCGGCCGCGTTTCGGTCAGGATGTAGTCGCGCAGCGTGTCATGGCGCCGGCGCGCGTCCGGGTGTGCCATGTAGCCGTGGATCGAGTGGTGGAGCGTCGGGACATCGGTCGAACCTTGGATCGTGGCGTGCCCGCGCAGGGCCAGGATGCCGCCACCCGGTCGACCGACGTTCCCGAGCAAGAGCTGGAGGAGTGCCGCGGCCCCGATGTTTTGGACGCCGTACGTGTGCTGCGTCCAACCCATCGCGTAGACGAACATCGTCGTCCGCTCGGGACCGGAGTTCTCCGCGAGCATTTCGGCGACGCGGAGGAACAGCTCCTTCGGCGTGCCGCAGATCTGCTCCACCATCTCCGGCGTGTAGCGGGAGAAGTGGCGCCGGATGATCTGGAACACCGTGTGGGGGTGCTGCAGTGTCGGATCCTTCTCGGCCGGCGGCGGCACCATCTTCTGGATCATCTCCGCGAAGGTCGCCGCCTTGATCGCTTCCTCGCGAGCCTTCGCGGCATCGAACGGTGCCGTCCGCTTGTACTGCCAGGTCGCATTGTCGTAGACGTACTTCTGATTCGTCCCGGCGGGTGCTTCTTTGAGGCCCGAGAAGACGCCGCCCAGCTCCTCGGCGTCCTGGAAGTCGTCGCGGATGATCGTCGCGGCGTTGGTGTAGTTGACGACGTACTCCTTGAAGTACTTGTCGTTCTCGATCATGTAGCGGATCAACCCGCCGAGGAACGCGATGTCCGTCCCGGAGCGCAGCGGGACATAGAGATCCGCCATCGCCGAGGTCCGCGTGAAGCGTGGGTCGACGTGGATCAGCTTGGCTCCGCGCCGCTTGGCCTCCGCCACCCAGCGGAACGCCACCGGGTGGTTTTCCGCCATGTTGGAGCCCATGATGACGATGAGATCGGAGTTGACCAAGTCACCCGCGTGGTTGGTCGCGCCACCGCGCCCGAGCCGAGTCCCCAGACCGGGGACGGTCGAGCTGTGTCATATCCGCGCCTGGTTCTCGATGCGGACGATCCCCAGACCGCGCATCAGCTTCTGGTGGATGTGGTTCCACTCGTTGTCGATCGTCGCGCCACCGAGCGCGAAGATCGCCGTCGTGTGCATGACGCGCTTGCCGTTCGGTAGCGTCTCGACGAACGTCTCGTCGCGCGTCTTCTTCACCAGCTCGGCGACCCGGTCCATCGCCCAGTCGAGATCGACGACTTCCCACTGCGTCCCATACGGCTTGCGGTAGAGCACCTTGGTCAACCGGTTCGGGTTGACGTGCAGCTGATACGTCGCTGCTCCCTTGGGGCAGAGGTTCCCCTTATTGACCGGGCTCTTCGGGTTCCCCTCGATGTTGACGATCTGCCCGTTCACGACGTGCACCAGCGTGCCGCAGCCGACCGCACAGTAGGGGCAGACGCTCGGATAGACCTGGGCGTCCTTGATGCGCAGTTGCTGGGCGCGCACCTGCTTGGGCCGCAGGTCCACGCCGAGCCCTGCGAGTGCCCCGACCGCTGTTCCGGCCGCCGCTCCGCCGACTTTGAGAAAACGCCGACGCGATAACGTTGCGGCCATCCGACACCCTCCTCGCTATGCTCGAATCGCCGAACTCGTACGCCGCATCTGGGCTGCTACCGATATTCTAAACTCATCCGTTGACCTCGTCAAGGAGACTCGGTATCCTTGCCCCGCGTATCCTCGGGGGAGGCTGCCGGATGCGTCGCCTCGTCCTCTTCTTCTGTATCGTCGCCAGTTTCGTAGCTTGCAGCCGTCCTGCCCCGACTCCCCAGCCGACCCCCTTCGCCGATCCAGCGGACGAGATCCGCGCTGTCGTCTCTCGCTACCTCGATGCGGTCTACCATGGTCGTGCTGGCGAAGCCTGGCTCATGCACTCCCGTGCCACGAATCAAGGAGAGTCGTTCGACGAGTTCGCCGAGGTCGTGCGTATCGCCGCAGAACTCGGCCCCAAGATCGAGATCCTGCAGATCGATCCGCCCGAGATCCGCGGTGACCAAGCGTCGGTCATCGTCGTCCAACGTCTCGGCCCGCGCATTTCCACGTACATGTTCCGGCTCGTCTACGAGGATGGCTTCTGGAAAATCCACAACCCGCGCGATCTCGTTCCCCAGCCGTGACGAGCTGGTCCGCGCTCTTGCCATGCATGCCTGTGGCCTAGCGCCCGCAATTCCCTGCCCACTGGTCCCCGCCGCGCTGACTCGTGCCTCCCCACGACCCTGCTCTTGCGTCGGGTCACCTGCCCAGCCACCATACTGGCCGAGCGACTTTGCTCCTTTCTGCGCGGCCACGAGGAGGGAGGCACCGATGATCAGTCAGCACGCACATGTCGTCGCGGTGGGCGGGATCGTTCGGCGGGCCGCTTCGATTCTCCTGGTTCGCCAGCGCTATGGCCCCGCTCGCGGAACCTATCTCTTCCCCGGTGGCCTGGTCGAGCCCGGTGAGACGCTCGACCAGGCGGTGCTCCGCGAGATCGCCGAAGAGACCGGTATCCGAGCGATCGTGCGGGGGATCGTCGGTCTGCGCACCCGCTGTGACGGACCCCGTTCCGATACCTATGTGATGTTCCTGCTCGATTGGTCGGCCGGCGAGCCGAGTCCCGATGGTCAGGAGATCGACGACGCCCGCTTCTTCACGCTCGAGGAACTCCGTGATCCCGATCGACCCATCACCGCACTCTCGCGCTACGTCGCCCTGCGCGTCCTCGCTGGCTCGACCTGTCTGCACTCCTTCGCCAGCGACTTCGACTATGCTGCTGCTGGGCGAGATCCAACGACCTGGCGCCTGTTCTGCTGACGAGAACCAGCCGTCGTAGCCGGTGTTTGCTGCTCGAGGTCGGCTGGTGCCGCTCCAGCTGGCTCACTGAGCTGTCGGTCGATCCCCGACCCATCGGGCGAGTTGCTGAGCGTGCTCGCACAGATGCGCCGTCCGGCGGCGCAGGACTTTGCGCACCGTCCACTGTTCTCCTTCTCGCTCGACGACCGTCTCGCCCTAAACGCTCCACCAGGCACGCACCACGCCCGTGAACGCCCGGTCCGTTCGCCGGATCGCCTCGGCTGGATCGTCGGGAAGCGCCATCCCCGAGACGTCGGGCGAGAGGCGTGCGGCGTACCAGCGATCCGATTCCGCGACATGCCGGAGGATCTCCGGCGGTGTCCAGCCCGCTGGACGAGCGTGCCCGGTTCGGCGCTCCCATCCGCTCGCGCGCTCCCAGAGCACCAGGAGATCAGACACCGCCGCACTGCCGATACGATGGACCGCCTCCATCTCCTCCAGGCGCATCGGCCGCCGGTCATCGTGGAAGAGTGGCCCCACGCCCTCTGCTGTGGCAGCCATCTCCTCGGCTACTCGTATCTCGGGTCCGCTTCCTTCCGGTCGCGGAAGACCATGGGCGTCCAGCCAAGCCAGGTGCATGGCGATCGCGTTCGGTGCCCGTGCCAGGACCTCGTCGCGGGTCCTTCCTCTCACGCTGCACCCAGGAAGCTCGCTGACGAACCCGATCCACTCCTTCGGCCACCCCTCGAGAAGAAGCCTCCACGGTCTCACCGGCTCCCACCTCTCTCCTCGCTGGTGCGCAGCTCGTTATCCCCGCCAGTCGCGCGACCAAGCGCCCTCCCTGGTCAGCACCAGTGCTCGTGAACTCGTGCTGATCATAAGAACGATCGGAGGGGTCATCCGGTCGTACGATCGCTCGGACAGCGACCACCTCCTCACCAGTGCCGATCGCGCAGGACGGTCGGCAGTGGGTGAGCTGACCCAGCGAGCGCCGATCCGAGTCCCCTGCTCAACGCCGGACTGCGCGTCGCCGCGTTGTCTGGACGACTGCGGGCCTCTCGTGCCATCCGGTTCCGGACTGCCTCAGGGGAACGTCGTCTGGCAGTCTGCCGATCAGCGACGAGCTGCACCGTCGCGTTCGGTGAGTTGGACAGCGAGGTCGTCCGCGGTTAGGTCGGCAGCCGCTCGGATCGACTCGTGCTGGTGAAGACCCGCTTTAATCGCTCCAAAACCTGGGTGCGTGCCCCGGCGGCCTGCCGGTTGGCTGCCTCGACCACTGCGAGGAGCTCGCTGCGTACTACCGGGACCTCGCGCGGTGCCTCGATCCCGAGCTTGACCCGTTCCCCCTCGACGGCGAGGACGATGACCCGGATTCCCTCACCGATGACGAACGCTTCGCCGGGCCGTCTCGTCAGGACGAGCATCGTGCCGTCCCTTCACTCCCTCACCAGGGGGTGCCGCGTTCCCCAGCCGGAGTCGGCCAGCACCACTTGCGTACCGCATCCGCGCCCGAAGTCCAGTACGAGCGGGCCCAGAAGATTCGCCGTTACTGTCCCATCATCGTGCACACTCAGGGTAACCCAGAGTTCGACCTCTTCGGTGATCCCGACCCCCAGAGCGGCCAGTGTGGCCCGATCGGTCGGCGCAAGTTGCTCGAGGAAGTCGGGGACGAGTTCGGTCACCGGTGCCACGACGAACTCGATACCCGGTTCGTCGAGCGAGCGCAAGAGCAAGAGTCCCGGCAGGTCCTCCGGTTCCTCGACGGCGAAGCGTCGCCATTCTGGACAGCCGATCAAACCGTTGGGAAAGATCAGCTCTCCCTGCCGGCTCGTCGCCGTCATCGTCTCCGGTCGCCGCTCGATCATCGCTCCTCCTTTCCCGCTCGTCAGCGCAGGTAATCGAGGAGCGTCGGCTGGATCGCCCGGGCTCCCGCTTGCAGCGCTGCGCGATACGTCAACTCTTCCTTGGAAAAGCGCGTGATCGCCTCCGCCATGTCGGTATCACCGGCCTCGCTGGCGAGTCGCAGCGTGCTGGTATGCGCATCCAGCAAGCGATCGCGCTGAGCCTCCAGTCGGTTGACTCGCGCGCCCACCGAGGCCTGCGCTGCCAGCAGTTGCGTGTGCGCCGCATCGATCGTTGCCAGCGTCGAGCGGATCGCGACCGGATCGTTGGCTGCCACCGCGTCACGTGCCTGCTTGATCGCCCTGAGGACCGGATCGATCGCGGTGTCGCCCGTCACGTTGATGGCGATGGTGACCCCGCGGTCGATCAGCCGCTCGAGTGGGTCGCTGTTCCCTCGGTAGGTCGGTGGATCGGTCGAAAGATCGAACGGCTCGGTCTGCGTGAGGCTGCCGGCGAACAGGTAGCGCCCGGCGTGGGCATAGTTGCCGGTCGTCGCGATCTGTTCCTGGAGTGCCGTCAGTTCCTGCCGGATCGCTTGCCGGTCATCGGCCGAGAGCGTATCGTTGGCGGCCTGCACCACCAGTTCGCGTGCCCGCTGGAGCGATTGCCCGATGGTGGTCAAGGCCTGGTCGGTGAGGTCCAGCCAGGTCCGCGCCTGCTCGACGTTGGCCAGGTACTGCTCGATCTCCTGCGCGGCCGAACCGAGTCGCAGGACGGTCGCGGTTCCGACCGGATCGTCGGAGGGACGTGCGATGCGTCGGGCCGAAGTGATCTGCTGGTAGACCCGTTCCATCCGGGCGAGGTTCGCGGAAAGGTTCTTGAGCAAGGTGTCGACCAGCATCCCGTGCGTCACGCGCATCGCTCGTCATCCTTCCACTCGCTCGGTCTCAGCGCCCGACGAGGCCCATTCCATTGATGATCCGGTCCAGCATCTCGTCGACCGCCGTGATCGCCCGAGCCGCAGCCCCGTAGGCTTGCTGGTACTTGATCAGGTTCGCCATTTCCTCGTCCAGGGAAACCGCCATGATCTCCTGTCGTTGCCGGTCGATCGCCTCCACCAGCGCACGCTGGTTGTCGCGCGTGACCTGTGCTGTCTGCGAGGCCCCGCCGACCTCGGCAACGAGGGTGTTGTAGAAGTCGTTGATCGTCGCCGTGTTGCCGTTCAGCACCAGCTTGGAGCGCAGCTCGGCGATCTGCCGCGCGATCGCGTTGTTGCCCGGTACTCCCGCGGCATCGGCGGCCGCGATCCGTTGCGGATCGGCCACGAGGCTCGACTCGACCGCGAGCTCACCGCCGGCCGTGATCTGGAAGAACAAGCGTCCTGGTGGCGGCCCGGGTGGGTCGGTCAGGCCATAGCCGGTCGCGTGCAGCGCGTTGATCTCGTTGGCCAGCGCATCGCGGATGGCCTCCAGTTTCTGCACGAGCCCGGGAAGGACCGTGTTGTGCAACTGGAGCAACGCTTGCAACGAGCCCCGTTCGAGCGCGACCGGGCTCGTCGTGCCTTCCCAGAGCACGCTCGCGGTGCCGCCGCTCACCTGCACGCTGAGCGGGAACCACTGGTCCTGGTCGACCAGCGGGTACCCGCCCAGGTAGATGTTGACTGCCCCATTGGGCAAAGGCCGGATCGTCGCGCCGGTGAAACGTGCCAGCTTGTCCAGCAGGAGATCGCGCTGGTCCATGAGATCGTTCGGCGTCTGCCCGGTGGCCAGCGCTGCCACGATCTGCTGGTTGAGGACGGCTAGTCGCTCGGCGATGCCGTTGACCTCGCTCACCTGCAGCGTCAGCTTGGTCACGGTGTCGGATCGCAGCTCCGCGAGCTGGCGGCGCATCCGGTTCAGATTGGTCGCCAGCGTCGTCGCGTCCTGCACCAGGGCTGCCCGTGCTGCCAGGTCCTCCGGTTGGTTCCCCACCGCTTGCCAGGCGCGCCAGAACCGGTCGAGGAGCGTGCCCAAGCCGGCCTCGGTCGGCTCGTTGAAGACCGCCTCGATCTGGGCATACGCGTCGACCAGCGTCGAGGCTTCGCCCAAAGCCTGGGATTGCACCCGATACTGCAGGTCGAAGACCGACTCGCGCACGCGGGTGATGCTGGCCACCAGGACGCCGGTTCCCACCTGCCCAGCCAGTCCGCTGCGATTGAAGGCGGGTACGGTGTACGGCAGGCTCGGCACCAGGGAGACGCGCTGGCGAGCGAAGCCGGGCGTATTGGCGTTGGCGATGTTGTGGTTGGCCGTATCGACGGCCCGTTGCTGAGCCATCAACCCGCGGAACGCTGTCTCCAGTGCTCGGAAGACCATCCTCGTGCCTGCCTTCCCGCGTTCGCGCTGCTACTGGAAGAGATCGGCAGTCCGGGCCGGTTTCTGAAGGCTAGGCGCGCAGTTCGGCGAGCCCCGAACCTGCGCCGTTCGCGTGAAGGCCGTGCTCGTCGATCACGTCGCCCACGGCCCGCCCGGCTCCGGCTCGTGGCCGGTAACCCTGGCTGCGCGCCTGAACAGCGATCGCCTCGCTGAGGAAGCGATCGGTCGTCGCGAACAGCGTCTCGACCAGCAGCGCTGCCCGCGTCCGCAAGATCGCGATCGCCGCCAGACGGGCCGGGTCGCTCGCCGGCGGGCTGATGCTGCTCGCCTTGCTCTCCACGATGCGGGCGAGCGCGCTGATCTCTTCGGGTGTTCCACCCGCCAGCGCGTCGACGAGCGCGGCCAATAACTCACCGATCGCGGCGAGGTCATCGCTCGCCCCGTGTCCCGGTGTTCGTTTCCCCATGTGTCCCCCGGCTGTTACTCGCTGTCCAGCGTGGGCCGCAAGTCGGCAGCGATGCGATCGGCCACCGCTCCCAGCGGAACCTGGTACTTCCCGGCTTCCAGCAGCTTGCGGATCGCGGCCACTCGCCCCTCGCGGACGTCCGGTGCTTGCCGAACGACCTCGATCGCCCGCTGGACTTCCTGGAGTTCCGGGGCCACTTCCGCGGCCTGTTGCGGGCGATCTGGAGGACTCGGCGGTGCGACCGGTTGACGAGCGTGCTGCTGCTCCGGTGTCTCCACCCGCTGGACCGAGGGATCGTGCCAGACGTGTCCGACTTGGTTGACCATCGTTCCTTCCTCGGTCTGTGGTCCCGTGCGGCGCTGGCTCGCCGCTCACTCCAGTCTATCGGCAAGCCGCGTCTCCTTCTGAAGGGGTCGTGACGCGATCCTCTTTTCCCCCGTCCTATTGCCGCAGCCGCGTCGCGATCTCGATCAGTTCGTCGATCGTCTGCAAGGAGCGCAGGTTGGCCGTGTATGCCCGTTGCGCCATGATGAGCTGCGTCAGCTGATCGACGAGATCGATGTTGGAATGCTCGCGCACTCCGCTCAGCACTGGGGGCCAGTTCCCCTCCCCCGGTGCGCCGGTTTCCGGTTGTCCGGCTGCCTCGGTCGCCATCCAACGTCCCTGCCCTGCGGCCAGGAGACCTTGAGGATTCGGGAAGCGCACCAGTTCCAATCGCCCGATCGCCTGGGTTTCTCTGCTCCCTTGGACTCGTACGAAGACGGTTCCGTCCGGCGCGATCCGGTCGAGCTGTGCTCCCACCGGCAGGACGAGCGGTGGCTGGAGGAGACTCCCGTCCTCGAACACCAGCCGACCGGTCGCGTCGATGCTCAGGCGCCCACTGCGCCGAAAAGCGGTGGTCCCGTCGGGAAGCTGCGTCGCCACGAACGTATCCGGTCCAGCCAGTGCCAGATCGAACGGGTCGCCGGTGACGTCCACCGGTCCGAGCGTGAACTGGCGTGTCGTCGCAGAAAGCTCGACACCAGACCCGATGGGTACCGGCCCCAGCGGCGCCTCGCCGGCTCGGGCTACCCGATAGTCCTGCGGCGGCACGGCCGTGAATTCGGCACGCACCGCCTTGAAGCCGTCCGTCTCCAAGTTGGCCAGGTTGTGCGCGATCGTATCCAGTCGCACCTGCTGCGCTCGCACGCCGCTGACTGCCGGGAAGTACAGCGCTTCCATCGCTCGTCACCTCATCCTTGGCTCACCCGACCGACCGAGTTGACGGCCAAGCGGAGCGTCTCGTCCGCCAGCTGCAGTGACCGTGCTGCCAGTTGGTAACTGCGCGTCGCTGCCAGCATGTCGGTCAAGGTCTGGGTCAGGTCGACGTTCGAGGCTTCCAGAAATCCCTGGCTGATGCCAGTGGTCTCGGAGGGGACTCCCGTCGCGTCGGTTCGATACCGGTTCCCTGCTACCGGCTCGAACTGTGCGTCCGGCGGAAACTCGACCAGGAGCAGTCTGCCCACGACCTCGTCTCCTGCGAGGATCGTGCCGTCCGGTTCGACCCAGATCTCTCCCGGTGGCAGGACGAGCGGCCCCTGCTCCCCGAGGACCGGATGACCGTCCGCCGTGACCAATCGCCGTTGGGCATCGAGTTGGAAGCGCCCGTCCCGCGTGTATTCCACGCCGTCCGGCGTCTGGATCGCGAAGAAGGCACGACCGGCCAGAGCCAGGTCGAGCGGGCGCCCGGTTTCGATCAGCGAGCCCTGGCGCAGATCGACCATCGGCTTGTCCCAGCGGACGGCAGTCGAGAGCGTGCCGATCGGGCTCGCTTCCCCCCGTCCGAGCCGCAAGAGGAACATCTGTTGAAAGTCTCGGATCGTGCTTGCTTGCTGCCGGTATCCAGGGGTCTCGATGTTCGCCAGGTTGGTCGCGAGTGTCAGCTGGCGCGTGAACTGCGCCATCATCCCAGCCGCTGCTTGGTAGATCGTGCGGATCATCGTGCGCTCCTCGCTTCCGCTGGCCGCCAGGGGCGGAGCACCGCCAGGAGGATCAGCACCATCAGATTGGCCAGCACGAGCGGTGGTGTCGCTCCATCGTGCCGCACTGCTCCCGTCTGTGGCAGCGCCGGCGGCATGAGGTCGAGTTCGACCGGTGTGCCGGGCAGCGCGCCCACGAGGACCCAGCGGCTGTCCGGGCCAGGGTCAGTGTCCGGTTCCGGTTCGACGGTCACCAGGAGCATGTCCCACCCATCCTCCGGAATCGGGTCCGATAGGAGCAGATCGACGTGCGTGACCGGAAGCTCCCTGGCATCGAACTTCCCGAGGAGAAAGGCTTCTTTGGTCTTCGACCGCATGAGCCACAGCGCGTAACGGTTTCCGCTGTCCAAGACCGGGAGATCGACGAAATCGGCCCGCACGTCCCCTTCGCTGAAGGTGATGAGAGCGACGCCGGTCGCCTGCGATGGTCCCCAGGTACTCACGGTCGGCACATAGGAGAGAATCACGCGGACCGGAAACGCTTCCGCCCGGAGTCGCTCGCTCACCCATAGCCAGAGCGCGATCGCCAGGAGGAGACTGGTCATCAAAAGATGCCAGCCGGTCAGGACCGGCTCGATCACCACCCTCGTCCGCTCGCGCCCCGCGCCCGTCTCCGGCTCCTCCAGGACGCTTCTCCCGTCCACCCACCGCACGGCGTCACGCCTCCCATCCTTGCGGGTGGCTCCGCGAGGGAAAACCGAAGCGCGGTGCCGGCTCCGTCGGCCGATCGACCTCGATCGCCGCGGCACGTGGAAGATCGACCGGCGTGCGCAACAGGTCTTCCACCGTGTGCCGATCGGCCGCCTTCAGCGAGGCCACCAGATCGGTGAGATCGGGGAGATGGCCCTCACCGTCGTCGGCATCGGGAGCCAGTCCGTCATCTCCCGATCGCTTCCCGAGCGAAGCCGCGAGCTCGCGGACCAGCTCTTCCAGCTTCCGCTGCCGTTGCCAGAGGGCCGCTGAACTCCAGGCGGCCAGCGAGGCGATCGCCAGGAGCCCGATGAGCGCCACCACCTGCATCTCCACGAGCCCAAAAGTCATCTCGCCCCCGGTTCCAGGTCGTCGAGACCGACGCCGCGCTCGCGCAACAGGGCGCGCAGCTGCAACCGCACTCGGTTGAGGATCTGGCTCACCCGTGATTCGGAGATGCCGAGCAGCTGGCTGATCTCCCGCATGGTGAGGTCCTCGTAGTAGTAGAGCGAGACGATCAGGCGATCGCGCTCGCTCAGCGTGGCCAGTGCGGCAGCGATCCGCCGCTTGAGATCTTCTTCGGCAGCGACTTCGCCTGGCTCCAGCGCATTGGGGTCAGCGAGTTGCTCTTCGAGCGTCAGCGCGTCCGGATCCTCGCTCGTCTGCAGTGGGAGGAAAAGGCACGCCGCGTCACTGATCGCCTGCTGCAGTTCGGTCGTGGTCATGCCGAGATGGTCGGCCAGTTCGGTCTCGCTGGGCATCCGCCCGTGCTCGGCGAAGAATTCCCGGGTCGCCTGCTCGATCTGGCGCGCCCGGCTGCGGGCACTCCGCGGGACGATATCGAGCGTGCGCAACGCGTCGAGAATGGCCCCGCGGATCCGCATCGCTGCGTAGGTCTCGAACTTCACACCACGCGTGTCGTCGAACCGGTCCAGTGCCTCCAGGAGACCGATCGTTCCGTAGCCGATGAGATCGTCCCGTTCGACGCTCGGTGGTAGCGAGAGCCGCAAGCGGTCCACCACGTACTTGACGAGCGGTGCGTACTGCTCGACGAGTTGCGCACGCGTGTCGTCACGCGCCTCGATGCGGCGGAGCCGCTGACGGAGTCTTCCTTCTTGGCCTTGGCGCGCCGGGATCGCCATCGGCCGGCCCTCTCGGCTCACGAGGTCTCACGCTGATCGCTTCTGGCGGGCGAGCGCTCGTAGATCGCCGCAGCTTCGTCCGCTTCGCTCGGGCTCGCGAGCAAGCGCTCGATGACGAGCCCAGCGATCAACATCAGCACGAGCGCGCTCGCGCTGCTGACCGCGACCCACAGCAACGATTGCCCGCGCAGGATCCCCCCGAGGTAGACCACTAGGAAGGCCGCGATGCTGGAAAGGAGGACCAGTGGTCGGATCGTCAATGGTTTGGAGTGCTTCGCGTCCTGCATCCGGGTACCCTCTCGAGTGGTCGTGCGTCCCACCCCTGCATCGTTCACCCTATCCTCTCGACCTTCGACCAGCCCAGTCCTGCCCGACCCAAAGCGCGCAGTGCGGGTGTCCTAGGACAGGCAGTGCGTCGGTCCTAGGATGGGGGACGCCTCGCGGCTCGTCGTTCCAGGCGCTCCAGCGTCCAGGCAGCGAGCTCGGCCAGCGCCGGTGTCGAAGCGCTCACCAGGTCATCGGGAATCCGGGTGCCGGTGGTGAGAGCCAGCAGGGGACGCGCCAGCCGTTCAGCCAGTCCCAAGGCCATTCCCGGGCGTCGGGTCTCGTCGAGCTTGGTCAAGATGATGGCCCGAGGGCGCAGCGGCGCATACCGGCGCGCTGCTTCGAGCGTTTCCTCCAGGTCGCCTCCGACCGGAAGCGTCAGCGCGACGATCACGTGCTCGCTGACCAGGACTCCCTCCAAGGCCGCGATGGCGCGCGGATCGAACGGGTTCGCACCGGCCGTGTCGATCAGGACCAGCTGGCCACTCGCCATTCGAAGTGCCCGCTGCAGTTCGACCCCGTTTACCGCGCGGGTGAAGGGGAGACCGAAGCTCCGCGCCAGTGTCTCGCTGCGCGCGTCGTGTGCGTCGTCCCCCCCAGAGCTGATGAGTTGCACCGCGAAGCCATCGGCTCGAGCTGCCGCTGCGAGCTTCAATGCCGTCGTCGTCTTGCCGACACCGGTCGGGCCGACGAGCGCCAGGATCGTGCGTCCCCCGAGCGGTAACCACGGCGCCACCGTGATGAACTCCGCGATCCGAGCGGCCAGCACTCGACGGAGATCGCGGCTCGGTCCCTTCCCTTGCCGGTAGGCCTGGACCAGTTCGGCCGCGAAGCGTGGACTCAACCCGAGCGCTGTCAGTCCTAGGACGACCGGATCACCGCTCCCGGGCACCGCTTGGATGCCCGGCGTTCCCGGGCCGCGCTGGAGTCCGCTCGCTCCCGGCGCAGCCACGAGTTCCACCACGGCTGGTCCACCGAGGAGGTGACGTGGTTCGAGATGGCGCACGTCCAAGATGACGGCATCCGGCCCGAGTTCGGCCTTGGCCAGGAGGAGTGCGGCTTGGATCGATTCTGCCCGGTAGGTGCGTGCCTCCAGCATGACTTACCCCCTCACAGTTCCCAATATCTGGACGCGGATTCCGGGCGCGACCTCGTGGTAGGCCAGGACCACCAGGTTCGGCAATGACCGGCGGAGCGTGCGACTCAGGGCAGCCCGCAGGTTGGCCGGTGCGAGCAGCACCGGCTGGTAACCGAGCGCTGCCACGCGCTCCATCTCTTGGGCCACCGCGGCCAGCAAGGCCTGCAGGCGCTCCGGTGGAAGCGCTAGTTGCGGCCCATCCTCACCGTGATGGATCGATTCCTGGAGCTGCGTCGCCAGGTCAGGATGCAGGACCAGCGCGCCCAGTGTCCCGTCTGCCGCCACGTACTGCTGGGTGATCGCGGCTGCCAAGGCGTGCCGGACATGCTCGGCCAGGACATGCACGTTGCGCACCGAGCGGGCATGGTTCCCCAGCACTTCCAGGATGGTGACCAGGTCGCGGATCGGGACTTGCTCCTCGAGGAGGAGCTGCAGGACCTGGTGCACCTCGCTCAACGAGAGGAGATGCGGGACGAGTTCGTCCACCACAGCCGGGTGCTCGCGCCGGACGCTATCCAGCAGCCGTTGGACGTCCTGCCGACGCAACAGGTGTGCCGCGTGACGGCGCACCACTTCGCTCAAATGCGTCGTGATCACCGAGGCGGCGTCGACCACCGCGTAGCCCTGTGCTTCGGCTGCCGCGCGCTGCCCTTCGGCGATCCAGACCGCTTGGAGACCGAAGGCCGGTTCACGCGCTGCGATCCCCTCCAGCTGCGGCGGTTCACCGGTCGTGCTCATCGCCATCAGCCGGTCCGGATAGACTTCACCCTCCCCGGCCTTGATCCCGCGCACCAGGATGCGGTACTCGTTCGGCCGCAGGGTCAGGTTGTCCCGGATGCGCACGGTCGGCATGACGAAACCTAGCTCGTGCGCGATCTGCTTGCGCAAGAGCGTGATCCGCCGCAACAGCTGCCCACCAGCTGCCTGATCGACCAGCGGGATCAGCCCGTAGCCGATCTCCAGTTCGAGCGGATCGACCGGCGCCACCTCCGGCATGGCCTCCTCGGTCTCGCTCGCTGGCGGCGGGATCTCGGCTGCTGCCGGTCGGGCCGGTTGCCGCAAGGCCAGCGCTGCACCCAGCATCCCGACCGCACCGAGGAAAAACGGTGGAGCCGGCAAACCTGGCGCCAGACCGAGGACAGCCAGCAGCACGCCCGCGATCGCCAGCGCCCGGGGAGCACTGAAGATCTGCCGGGCCAGGTCCAGTCCCAGATTGGCGTCCGAGGCGCTGCGCGTCACGATGATACCGGTCGCCGTGGAGATCAGCAGGGCTGGGATCTGCGAGACCAGACCGTCACCCACGGTCAGCAGCGCGTAGGTGCGCAACGCCTCGCCGAGCGAAAGGCCGCGTTGCAGTGCGCCGATGGCGATACCACCGAGGATGTTGATGAGGATGATCACGATGCCCGCGATGGCGTCCCCTTTGACGAACTTACTGGCACCGTCCATCGCGCCGTAGAAGTCGGCTTCACGAGCGATCTCCTGTCGCCGGCGTCGCGCCTCCTCCTCGGTGATGAGGCCGGCATTGAGGTCGGCATCGATCGACATCTGCTTGCCCGGCATCGCGTCCAACGTGAAGCGTGCGGCCACTTCGGCCACGCGCCCGGCCCCG
>NZ_JBRBZA010000031.1:0-82880 GCF_053493975.1 Thermomicrobium sp. | reverse complement strand
CGCAAGGACATCACTGCGACGCCCGCCCCCCGTTTGTAGGGGTCAGGCGGTGCCTGACCCGTCCGGCCCGGAGGGCCGGCACATGGGAACCGGCGGGCATCGGCGGTGTGCCCTGTCGCATCGCTGCGCGGGCATGGGGGTGACGATCGATTGCCGCGCCAGATGGCGCGGGCGGGCGAGGCAGCGCCTCGCCCCTACACGGGTCGGCCGGCACATCCCCGGCGCGGCAGACGCGGGCGACGGTCGGGCGGCATGCCCCGTCCGGTAGGGGTCAGGCGGTGCCTGACCCGGCCGGCCCGCCCGGGCCGAGAGGCGCCGTCCTGACCAGATGGCCGCTGTGGTGGTCGGATCGATGAGGGTGCGGATGGCAGTGCTGTGGTGACCGGTCGGTGGGCTCAGAAGCTGCCGTCGCGCCCGATCGTCTGCAGCTCTTCGACGATCAGGCGGAGCTCGGCAGCGCGCGCGTGCATGCGCACGATCGGCTCGCCCTGCGGGTCCAGGAAGAGAACGTCGACGTGGTCGTTGGCTTCGACGAGTTCGGAGCCGCTGTAGTCGAGCTCGACGGTGAGGACCGGCGTCAAGCGGTCGCTCGGCTCAGCCGGCTCGCCGTGCGGGGCATGGGCCAGCGCATAGCGGTAGTGGCCGAGGAGATCCGCCAGCGCGCCCCGCTCGTTGGGGTCCTCCCCCAGGTAGAGCGAGAGGTCGATCCGCCCGTCGCTGATGTGCAGGTAGTAGCCGTCGTCCGCCCGCTCGAGCGCGATGTCGTGCGGGAACCACAAGTCGTAGATGACCAGCGGGCGCGCTTCTTCGACTGACTCGACCGCTTCCTCGTCTTCTTCGACCTCGGCCGGAGCGAGCGCCTCGGGGAATTCGCGCCCCTGCACCAGCCAGTAGTGGGCCAGCCCATAGCGGTACAGCAGCTCAGCCAACCGCGTGCGGATCGGCGCGGTGAAGGCGCCGGGAAACTCGTCCTCGATCACGCGTTCGAGCGCTTGGATGAGGCGGTCGTATTCGGGGCGGCGTCGCAGGTCGCGCTCGACGAACCGTTGCGCTTCTCGGAGGGCGCGGCGCAGGTCGACATCGATCGTCTCAGCGGCTTGCTCGGCCAGGAAGCGCTCGATCGCCTCGAACAGCTCGTCGTCGGGTTGGAACTGATCGCGGGTCGGCTGTTCTGCCACGGCGCGCTCCGTCTTCTCCCACGCAGCGCGTGGAGCGGTATCGACTGCCATTATGCACGCGTCTCCGTCCCCTGTCTACAGGACACTGCGACCGCGCCCCCGGGGTATACTCACCCGTCCGGTGGGGACGAGTGCGGAGGGCGGTGGAGTGCCGGAGGAACAACAGCGAGCGCCCTATCTGGAACAGTGGTTGGCCTACCTCGATGAGCGAGTGATTCCCTTCACGACGCCTGGGCACAAGCAGGGACGCGGTGCGCCCCCGGAGTTCGTCGCTGCGTTCGGTGAGCGGGCGCTCGCGCTGGACATCCCACATGACGGCGGTACCTTCGACGCGCATCTGGAGCACGATCCCCTGGTTGCGGCCGAGCGCTTGGCTGCTACCTTGTGGGGCGCGCGGGACGCCGTCTTCCTGGTGAATGGGAGCACCACCGGTAACCTGGCTGCACTCTTGACCCTCGGCCGACCCGGCCGGCCGATCGTCGTGACGCGGGCGATGCACAAGTCGCTCCTGGCCGGGCTGGTGCTGAGCGGCGCCCGACCGGTGTACGTGGTTCCCGCGGTGCATCCGGAGTCCGGTCTGCTCCTCGACCTGCCGCCCGAGTCGGTGGCGCAGGCGCTCGCGGCGTGGCCCGACGCGACGGCTGTCGCGCTGGTCAGCCCGACGTATACCGGGGTGATCAGCGACACGGCGGGGCTCGCCGCGCTCTGCCATGCCCGCGGTGTCCCCCTCTTCGTCGACGAGGCGTGGGGACCGCATCTGCCCTTTCATCCCGCCTTACCGCCAGCGGCCATTCCGTCGGGTGCGGACGTGGCGGTGACCAGCTTGCACAAGCTGGCAGGGTCGCTGACGCAGACTGCGCTCCTACTCATGGCGGGGAACCTGGTCGACCCAGCGCAACTCCGCGCGGCGACCGCCATGGTGCAGACGACCAGCCCCGCTGCCTTCCTCTACGCCTCGCTCGATGCGGCACGCCGTCGGCTCGCTCTGGAAGGAGAGCAGCTCCTGACGCGCACGCTCGAGCTGGCCGAGCGTGCTCGGCGCGAGTTGGCCGCGATCCCTGGGCTCGAGGTGGTCGGACCGGAGATCGTCGCTGGGCGTCCGGGAGCAGGCTTCGACCGGACGCGGCTGGTCGTGGACGTGCAGGGGCTCGGGCTGACCGGTCTGGAGGTCAAGCGGATCCTCCGGAGCGATTTCCGGATCGCGACCGAGATGGCTGATCTGGTGAGCGTCGTCTTCCTGATCACGATCGGTGACACGCCGGAGACGATCGCGGCGCTGGTCGCCGCGTTCCGCGCGCTCGCCGCCGATCGCGCCCGGCCGGACTCCGCAGCCGAGCGGAGTGCGGTGCGGGCGCTGTTGCGCTCCACCGGGCCGATCGTGGCCGGCGCGCCCCAAGCGATGACGCCACGGGAGGCGTTCTTCGCCCCAGCCGAGCGGGTGTCGCTCGCCGAGGCGGTGGGGCGCGTCGCCGCCGAGCCGGTCACTCCGTATCCGCCAGGGATCCCGGTGCTGGCCCCCGGCGAGGTGGTCAGACCGGAGGTCGTCGAGTTCCTCCAGGCTGGGCGAGCGGCTGGGATGCGGTTCAATGGTGCCAGCGACCCGATGCTGGCCACGCTGCGCGTCGTGCGTGCCTGACGCGCGGGCCGGCACGACGGGGTCACTCGTTCCCGCCGCGCGGATCGCGTGGCCAGGTCGGCCAGAGCGCGAAGAGGCGCCAGGGGGCGTCCAACTGCAGTATGTTGGCGGTGAGGCGTCGGGCGCCGGCCTCTTCGAGCGCGGCCAGGAACGGTCGCAGCGGCGCGACCGCGTCGGCGCGCCAGGCCAACAGCAGCGGCGTGGAAGCGATCGTCCAGGGGTCGAGTCCGGCCGCCAGGAGGATGCCAGCTGCGGGGTCGGGAAGCTGCTCGACGAGTCGGTGCGCCAGTTCACGGGAGGTCGACTCCGGCCAGGCCTGGGACGTAGCGAGGGCCAGGAGCAGGGGGCGGTCGAACACCCGGTAGCGGCGTGCCTTGGCCTGTACTTTGCTCAGCAGCGTGCGCAGCGAAAGCGACGGGGATGACGGCGCGGTCGGCTCGTCGGCGCGGATGCTGCTCGCGCGGCGGGCGCGGAACTGGAGCGACCAGCTGCCCCGCTGCCAGGAGAGCGTCGCATCGGTGGTCGCGGGACTCAGCGAGTCCAGCCAGCGGACGAGTTCCGAGCGGAGCGCGCGCAACGGTGGCGTGCCATGCCCACAGGTGGCCTGTGCCAGCGTGACGACGAAGGGTTCGCGCTGGACTTCGTGCAGGACGTCCAGGATCGGATAGAGACGCCGCTCGGCCCGCCACGCTTCGGTGGAGGGACCGTGGATCAGCGCTTCCAGGTAGAAGGCTTCCTGGTCGCGGGTGGCCAGGAAATCCGGGCGGGCACCAGCCCCCGGCACGGTGGGATGCGGGACCAGCTGGTAGCCGAGCCGGGTGAGCAGCTCGTGCAGGTAGAGCTCCCAGAAGGCGGCCAAGGCGAGTCGGCGATCGCGTTCCCACAAGCGGCTGCGCACGTCGGTCTGTGCTGGGACGGGCAAGCGGGCGAACCAGGTCTCGAGTAGGTCGCGCACGCGCCGGTCGGGCCCCGTGATAGCCCCGGCGAGCCGCTGGGCGAGCGTCGCACGGTGCGGTGCGGTCGGGCGGGCGATGCGCGGGTCGGGCGGGGTCGCGAAGAGGGACATCGCCGATCTCAGCTCCGTCGTGACCCGAGGTCCGTGGACCGCACAGCGGTGACCGCTGCCGCCACGTTGGCCTCCGGCGTGGTGATCGGGATGACGCAGCCCGGCGTGACCATGAGATGACGCCCGTTCAGCTGGGCGACCGCGTCCCGCGCTTGCGCAGCGACCGCTTCCGGTGCGAGCGTCGCGATCGCCGTCTCGTCCAGTCCGCCGGCGACGCAACGACCGCTGCGCCGCTCTCCCTCGGCCAAGCTCGGGCCGGCGCGGCGGTCGTGCCAGTTGAGGACGTGCACCGGGTAGTCGGCCAGGAGGTCGAAGTGGGGTGCTGGGCCGTGGATGTGCAGGAGCAGGAACGGTGCGCCAGCCGCCGCCTCCAGGACGGCCAGATCTCCCGGGCGTCCCCAGCGGGCGTAGGTCGCCGGATCGGTCAGATCGGCGGTCGCGCACTGCGTGGCGAAGAAGAGACCGTCTGCGCCGGCAGCCAACGCGGCCTGCACGAGTGTCCGCATCGTCTCGGTGATGGCGGCCAGCGCTTCTTCGACCAGTGCCGGGTGCTCGACGAGGTCGCGCAAGACGCGCCCCGCGGAGAGCTTGTACGCGACGGTGAGCGGGCTGAAGACGGTCTGGAGCACGGGGACCGTGCCGCCGAGTTCGCGGGCGACCAGGCGAGCGGCCTCGTTGATGGCGCGGAACGGGCCGCGGTCGACCGGGAGCGGGCGGATGGCCTGCCAGTCGTCGGGCTGCTCGACCGGGTAACGGGTCACGGTCCGCGTGCCGCTCGGATTACCGCGATATTCGCTGGCACCACCCCAGGCGATGACCGGGTAGTCGCCGGGCGGCATCAGTTTGACGAAGTCGAAGGCGAAGCGGTGCTGCCAGGCCAGCGTGACGCGCGCCAACGTCGCGGCGTCCTGGTCCTCTTCTGGGAAGTGACGCCACAGGCTGACCGGCGGATGATCGACCGGCTCACCGGCGATCGCCGCCTCGATCCGTTCCCAGTGCTCGCTCGCTTTGGGCACCGGCGTCGTCCTCGTTCCGCTCGGCGAGGGCGGGTGGCCCGCCGGGCTGGCCGAGCGCCTGGAGTTGGCGGAGCGTCCCCAACGCTCTGGCAGCCTGCTCGGCCAGCGCGTCGCGACTATTCTGCAGCATGGTGAGGCCTTTTGCATAGCGGCCGTTGAGTTCCTGCTGGATAGCTTGCAAGGCTTGCTCCAGCTGGTGAGCCAGCTGCGAGACGCGCATCGTCTCTTCGTCGCGCAGGAAGCGTAGAGCGAGATGGAGGAGCGTCAGGAAGTAAGGGATAGCCATGCTGTAGCTGATGACGATCACTCCTTTGGCGAGGGCGTGCGCGTGCCGACGCTGGGTCCAGCGGTAGACGGCGTCCGGTACGGCGATGACGGCGAAACCGAGCGTGAGGTCGGGGTCGAGATAGGCCCGCACCTCTTCGACGCGCTGGTCGAGGAGTTGCTCGAGTTCCCGGCGCGCTTCGGCGGAAGCGGTCTCGTCCAGTTCGGCCAACTGGCGGGCACCGACCCACTTGGAATCGACCGGCACGTGTTTGCCGTTGGGGAGGCGGAACGCGAACTCGACGCGCCGGTTGCGGATCGGCAAGTCGAACGCCTTGAACTCGGCGGGCAGCTGCTCGAGGAAGGTCTCCAGGATGTGCTCGCCAGCCGCACCGCGCGAAGCAGAGCCGGTCAAGATGGCATCGAGCCGCGCGACGAAGCGGCCCAGTTCTTCTTGCTGACGGCGTGCCTCCTCGTCGTTGCGGCGGAGCTCGCTGAGCGTTTGCTGGGCAGCAGCCAGGGCCTGCTGGAGGTGGTCGAGCCGGCCAGCCGTCTGGCCCTGTTGCTGCAGGACGGCGGCGAGCCCACTGCGCAGCTCGCCGACGACCAGGTTGAGCGTCTCGAGCCCGGCGCTGAGCTGCCCGTGCCGCGCTTCGCTCGCCTGCAGGCGGGTTTGGAGTTGTCCCGTCGTCAGCGCGACCTCGTGGACCGATCGCGCGAGGTCCTGCATCTGCTGTGTCTGTGCCCGTGCGGCCTCCTGGAGGAGCGCGAGCGCGGCGGAAAGCGATCCCGGTTCGGATTGGGGAGCAGCCGGTCCGCGTGCCAGGAGACGGCCGAGGAGCACGCCGAGTGCCAAGAGGAGGACTCCGCCCACTGCGAGCAGCGCGATCGCCGTCCCGTCCGTCATCGTGGCCCCCACGCTCGATCCGCGACTAGCTTGTCTCAGCGTTCGGCTGGTGGCCGGATCTCGAACGCCTCACCGAAGCCCCAGTAGCGGAGCTGCAGGACCGATCCGTCCGGGTATTCGGTGCGCAGCTGTCGCGGCAGTTGGTCGTCCTGGCCCAGCCAGAGGGTGATCCGGTTGGTGGCTTGGCCAGTCGGTGTCACCGTGATCGACCAGCGCTCGCAGGGAACACCGTCGAGCGTCTCCGGGGCGAGTTCTTCCATCGTGATGGTCGCGCCACCAGCGCTCGCATCGCGCGCCTCGGCCAGCGAGGAGGGATCATAGAGCTGCGCCAGGTCGAGCGGCCCGCGGATCTGGCCGAGTTGCCAGCGGTCACCCTGCCTGATCCAGCCAGCATCGCCGATGACGATCCATTCGAGGGTCGGCTGGCCGGTCGCCGGATCGAGCTGAAAAGCGTGCAACCGGTCGGGGAGGACGACGGCGAGCTGCACCCGTTGTTGCACGTTTCCCGACTGGTCGAAGACAGTGATCTCGGCGCGGAAGCGCTCGACTGCTTCCCACGCGCTGGTCCAGGCGGCGAGCCGCGCGCGGTCGGCACCCTGGACGGCCGGTGGCCCGACTGGGACCGGAGTCGGCGTCGGGGGAAGGGGCGTGGGGGTGGGGCGAACGGGGCCAGCGCAGCCGGTGACTGCCAGGGCGAGGAGCAGGGTGGTCAGGAGAGCCAGGCGGCGCATCGGCGTGATCCTTTCCGTCGGTGGCCTGTCTCGCATGCTCCAGTGTCGGCGATGGGTACCGCATCGTCAAGTGACACGACGCACCGGTTCCGGTCTCGGGCGACGACGGTTCGCGCGGTCGGGCAGCGCCCGACGAGGCACAGCGCCTTTCTCACCAGGGCGCGACCACTGGTGTCCGGTCGGAGGAGGTGCCGTGTCAGCGGTCGTCCCCTGGCTCGGCACTGCGCTCTGTCCCGCGACGGATTCCTCGTGTCGATGGCTCAACCGGGTGGCTGGATGTCGAACTCCTCATCGTAGCTGTAACGCTGCAGCTGGGTGAGTCCATCCGGTTGGACGTAGGCGATCTGCCGCGGGAGGCGATCCGTCTCGGCGATCCAGACGGTGTACTGGAGCGTGACTCCGAGCGGCAGCTCGCTGACGATCGACCAGCGCTCGCACGGGATACCGTCGATCGTCTCGGAGGCAAGCTGCTCCAACGAGTGGGTCGCACCGGTGGCGCCGCTGCGTTCCTCGAGCAGGGTCGTGGGATCCCAAGCTTGACCGAAGTCGAAAGCGTCCTGGCTGTCGAACGGTTCCCACCGGTCGCTGCCGGCGAGCTTGACCCAGGTCTTCGTGCCGATGACGATCGTCTGCGTGCGCGGCTGGCGTGTCTCCAGATCCAGGTTAGTCAAGTGGTACCGGTCGGGGCGGACGACGCGCATGATCGATCGGTTGTAGACCACACCGGCTCCGTCCTTGGTCTCGATGTCGACGCGGAACCGTTGGACAGTCGCCCAGGCAGTGGACCAGGCGAGAAGTTTTTCGTCGATGGCGTCGCGCGGTGCGGCCGGAGAGGGCTGGATGGCCGCCCCGGGGGACGGTGCCGGGGCTGGTCGTGCTGGCGACGAGAGCGAGGGGGACGGAGTCGCCACCGATGCGGGCGAGGCTGGAGCGGCGGTCGGCGCGGCTGCTCGTCCACAGGCGAGCATGACCGCGAGCGCGAGGAGTGCGAGCGGTGCGAGGCGAGCCATGCGATCTGTCCTTTCGCCGAAAGCCGGACAAGATGATTGAGCATAGCAGAAGAGCAGAAGGACGTTCGGCACGGCGAGTCATCTGCGTTGGGACTCGATGCGTGCGGTAGTGAGCCGATTCTCCGCTCATCGGTCTGATCCTCGCGTTCGCTGGCCCGCCAGCCACGGCACCGGCCGCTCGCCTTGCCGTGCCGCACCTGCATCCCTCGGGTAGGGGTCAGGCGGTGCCTGACCCACCGGCCCGGAAGGGCCGGGAATGCTGCGCCGATGGTCGTCGGTCTCGCGTATCGAATGGCCGCTTCCCAGATCACACAGGCATGATTTCCCACAACGGCGCCGTGTGACCGTCTGCCGTGGAACTGCCGCGCCGATGGCGCGGCGGGCGACGCAGCGCGTCGCCCCTACAGGGTCAGGCGGCGCGTCCGCGATACGGCGCATGGCTGCGCGGATGGGCGGCACCTGATCCCCGTTTTGGAGGGGCAGGCAGCGCCTGGCCTGCCGGCTTGGAAGGGCCGGCACGCCACCGCGTCGCCCGTCGTCCGGTGTGCCGTTCCGATTGTCGCCTGCCGGTGTGTCCCGTCGGATGCCCGCGCCAGCCGGCCCGGACGGGCGACGCACCGCGTCGCCCCTACACGGTGGGGCGCTGCATCCCTGGTGAGGCACCATCGCACCACGGTCGGATGGCGGGTGACCCCCGTTTTGTAGGGGTCAGGCGTTGGCTGTCCCGCCGGCCCGGAGGGCCGGCCAATCCCTGGAGGGGCGATGGGCACGGTGCGGGTGGGATCGTCGACGCGTTGCCTGGATGCCGTGGCATTTGCCACGCCAGAGACGCGCGGGCGAGGCAGCCTCGGCCCGACACAGGTCGGGAGGTTCTTCCCGGTGCGGCGCATGGCTGCGCGGATAGGCGGCAAATGATCCCTGTTTTGTAGGGGTCAGGCGGTGCCTGACCCGCCGGCCCGGTAGGGCCGGCAAATCACTGCGTCACCCGTGATCCGGCGTGCCGCACCAAATCCCCGCACGCCCGCATCCCCTGAACGATGTTGCCGCGCCCCTGGCGCGGCGGGCGACGCAGCGCGTCGCCCCTCCATGGCGGGACGACCCATCCCCGATCGGGCATTGGTGTCGGGCGGTGGGGCACCGACCCCGTGTTGTAGGGGTCAGGCGGTGTCTGACCCGCCGGCCCGGAGGGGCGGCACGCGCTACCGTCGCCGGTTCCGCACCGTGGGCCTGGGATCGCCACGGTCCGTTCTGCCACGATGCGTCCCGACGCACCCCGACCGTACGTCCGCGGTGCGGTCCCCGGCACGGTCAGGTCGATCGGTACGATGTGGCCGGTGCCGCTCCGGTCGGCACAGGTTTGCGGCCGCGGTCGAGCGGACTGCGGCAGGAGGCAGCGCAGGATGACGCGCCCCAGATCGCCGCGGACGCCGTTTGGCCGTGTGCCCGTGCAGCCGGCGAACGCCCCTGACGGAAAGCGATCCTTCCGGTACAGTCGAGCTGCGGACGACACGGCGCGAGCGTCCGAGCGCGATCGGAAAGGGGCTGGTCATGCGGATCGGCGTGGTCTTCCCGCAGACCGAAATCGGCAGCGATCCGGCCGTGATCCGTGCGTATGCCGAAACCGTCGAGGAGCTCGGGTACACGCATCTCTTGACCTACGAGCATGTCGTCGGAGTGGATCTCGCCCACTATCCCGGTTGGCGCGGTCCGTACCATGCGGGCCACCAGTTCCACGAGCCGTTCGTCCTGTTCGGGTATCTCGCGGCAGTGACGCGGCGCCTCGAGTTGGTCACCGGCGTCGTCATCTTGCCGCAACGCCAGACCGTACTGGTCGCCAAGCAGGCGGCAGAAGTGGACGTGCTCTCCGGCGGGCGCCTGCGGCTCGGTGTGGGAGTCGGCTGGAACGAGGCGGAGTACATCGCGCTCGGCATGGACTTCCACACGCGTGGCCGGCGGGAGGAGGAGCAGATCACCGTGCTGCGGTTGCTCTGGACGCAGCCGATCGTCAGCTTCGAGGGACGCTGGCATCGGCTGCCGGCTGTCGGCCTGAACCCGCTGCCAGTCCAGCGGCCGATTCCGATCTGGCTGGGTGGGATGTCCGAGGCGGCCCGCCGGCGGGCGGCGCGCCTGGCCGATGGCTGGATGCCGCAATGGCGTCCTACCGCCGAACTCCGCACGATGGTCGAGGAGCTGCGTGAATGGGTCGTGGCCGCCGGCCGCGATCCCGCTCGCTTTGGGATCGAAGGGCGTCTGACGCTCGCGCAGGTGCCGCGGGCCGAGTGGCTGGCCGATATCGAGGCCTGGCGCCGTCTCGGGGCGACGCACCTCTGCATCAACACGATGGGGCTCGGGTTACCCTCTCCGCAGGCGCACCTGGATCTTTTGCGCGAACTCGCCCAAACGCTGGGACTGACGCCTGCTCGATAGCCGGTCGAGCGATCCGGTGTCCTGGTATGGCGGGCGGCGGTCGGTTTGGCCGGCGAGTGCGCGATGGAAACTGACCACGGTGCCGCCTACCGCGTCCACCGATCAGACTGGCCAGTGGGCGCTGCTCCGGTCACTGACGCGTCGCCCTTCTCGTGCACCGGCACTGCTCGCCAATGACCGTGTCGGTCGCTTGGCGTCTCGGGTCGCCTGTGTCCCGTGAGGAAAGCAGCGCGCCGACTCGGTGGGGAGCCGGCGCGCGCTTGTCTCTCGGAGCGGTGGTCAGTCGTCGGCGGTGAGCTGCTCGACGTCGATCTGGGCACGCTGCAGGCGACCGCTGTAGTCGATGAAGATCGACTGCCACTCGCTGAAGACGTCGAGCGCGGCTTGCCCAGCCTCGCGGTGCCCGTTCCCGGTCGCCTTGGTACCGCCGAACGGTAAATGGATTTCCGCCCCGATGGTACCGGCATTGACGTAGAAAATGCCGGTATGGACGTCCTCGATGGCACGGAATGCCTTGTCGATGTCGCGGGTGAAGATCGAGGCCGAGAGGCCGTAGCGCACTCCGTTGCAGACCGCGATCGCTTCCTCCAGGCTGCGCACCCGGATGAGCGCCGTGACTGGTCCGAAGATCTCTTCCTGGGCGATCCGCATCTCGGGGCGCACATCGACGAAGATGGTCGGCTGGTGGAAGTGGCCGCGTGCCAGTTCCCCATCGCGCGCGATCTGCCCACCGGTCAGGATCTGCGCACCTTCCGCGACGCCGATCTGGACGTACCGGTGGACGCGCTCCAGCTGGCTCTCGCTCACGACGGGGCCGACGTCGGTCGTGGGGTCGAGGCCGTTGCCCAGCTTGAGCCGGCTCACCCGCGCGTCGAGTTGATCGGCGAGTTCGCGGAAGACCGCCTCGTGCACGATGACGCGGCTGGCTGCTGTGCAGCGCTGGCCGGAGGTCCCGAAGGCGCTCCAGACGATTCCGTCCAGGGCGAGCCGGAGGTTCGCGTCGTCCATCACGATGATGGCGTTCTTCCCACCCATTTCCAGGGACACGCGCTTGCCCAGTCGCGCGCACTCGACGGCGACCTGCTGGCCGACCTCGTTGGACCCGGTGAAGGAGATGAGCGCGACGTCCGGGTGCTGGACGAGCGCAGTTCCCACCGTCTCGCCGGTTCCGAGGACGAGGTTGAGCACCCCGGGCGGCAGACCGGCTTCCTCGAAGATCTGGACGAGTCGGACAGCCGAGCGCGCCGTGTAGCTGGCGGGCTTGAAGACGACGGTGTTCCCGCAGATCAGTGCCGGCATGATCTTCCATGCCGGAATGGCGATCGGGAAATTCCACGGCGTGATCAGCCCGACCACGCCGATCGGTCGCCGCTGCGTCATGTTCCACTTGTGGGGAAGCTCGGAAGGAGTCGTCTGGCCCCAGAGGCGGCGACCCTCACCCGCCATGTAGAAGGTCATGTCGATCGCTTCCTGGACATCGCCGCGGGCCTCGGTGAGGACCTTGCCCATCTCCTCGGTCATCTCGCGCGCCAGTTGCTCCTTACGCTCGATGAGGAGTTGTCCGACGCGGAAGAGGATCTCGCCGCGCTTGGGCGCGGGCAGCTTGCGCCAGCGATCGAAGGCTGCCTTGGCTGCTTCCACCGCTGCGGCGACGTCTTCCGGACCGCTCTTAGCGTAGGTGCCGATGAGTTCGCCCGTCGCGGGGTTGCGGCGCTCGTACGTGGCGCCGCTCTTCGCCTCGACCCACTTGCCATCGATATAGTTCTTGAAGTCCGCCACGGTCGGCTCCTTTCTCGTGGTCCCGGGATCGCCTCGAGTTCGGCACGAGTCTACCGCAGCCTGCGTTATACTGCGCAGCGCGGCCAGCGTACGCTGGCGGTACGTGGTGGGGGATCGGTCCGGAGCGAGACAGTGATCGATCGAGAGCTCTCTGCCCGCCTGCGTCATCGTTCGCGCCAGTCCGGTATTTGGCTGGGCCTCGCGATGGGACTGGCGATCTTCATCGCGCTGGCGGGCTTCGTGTGGATCTACGCCCGGCTCGCCCCTGTCTTCAGCGACTTCGTCTCGCGTCTTCCCGCGGCCACGCCGACTGTGACCGTCACCCCAGCTGTGACTCCGGCTGCGCTCGCCCCGCGTCCCAGTCCGACTCCAGTGGTCTCACCAGTGGTGACACCCACGCCGGCTTGGCAGGCGACGCATCGTGTCGCTCAGGGGTCGCAGGTCAACTTCCGGGCTGGGCCGGGAACGCAGTACCAGGTCGTCGCTGTCTTGGAACCGGGTACCGAGCTCCGCTTTCTCGGCGAGCAAGAGCAGGTCGGTAACGCGACCTGGCTGCACCTCGAGCTCCCCGATGGACGCGACGGTTGGATCCGTACCGTCGATCTCGAGCTGGTTCGGCGTTGATATGATAGGATCGAACGGCGTGGACACGGCGATCGGGCGGCCAGCAGCCGATCCCCGCTCCCGATCGTAGCGCCTTACGGGTCGGCGCGTGTCTGGACGGGTGGGGACGCGTATGGGTCGCTCCCGGTGCGGTGGGGGCTGCCGGAGCAGCATAGAGGAGTCGTCATGCAGCAAGTCACCATCGTCGGACTGGGACTCATCGGGGCCTCGATCGGGCTCGGGCTCAAGCGGTGGGCGGCTGCCCAGGCCCGCGGTGCGCCGCTGACGATCGTCGGCTACGACATCGAACTCCTGCACCAGAACGAGGCCAAGCGCATCAAAGCGGTCGATCGGACCACCTGGACGCTGCCGGAGGCCCTGGCCGGCGCTGATCTCATCGTCGTGGCCACACCACCGAGTGCGGTGCCGGAGGTCTTTTCGGCGATCGCCGAACACGCGCCCGACGGCGCAGTCGTGACCGATACCTGCAGCACGAAGGCGGCTGTCCTGCGCTGGGCAGCCGAGCGCTTGCCGTCACGCCTGCACTTCGTGGGCGGTCACCCGATGGCTGGCAAGACGCAGAGCATCGAAGGCGCCGATGCCGATCTTTTCCGGGGAGCGATCTGGGTGGTCACGCCGTCCCTCACCGCCAGCCGCGAGGCGATCGAGACGGTGCTGGGGTTGGTGGCTGCGCTCGGTGCCGAGCCGCGTTTTCTCGATGCCGAAGAGCACGATGCCTACGTGGCGGCGATCAGCCACCTACCGTTCCTGCTTTCCGTTGCCCTCATGCGAGTCACCAGCCGCGATGTCGCCTGGCGGGAGATGCGTCAGCTCACGGCGGGAGGGTTCCGCGACACGACGCGCTTGGCTGCTGGCAGCCCCCGCATGTACCGCGATATCTGTGCGACCAATGCACCAGCGATAACTCGCTGGCTCGATGCGGCGATCGCCGAGTTGGAACGCCTGCGCGCGCTGATCGCCGCTGGCTCGGAGGACGCGCTGCGCGAGCTCGAGGCCGCCTTCGAGCAGGCGCGCGATGCTCGCGCCGAGTGGGCGACGCAGGAGCGACGTCCCGGTGAGCTCCTGCAGGCTACCGCTGGGGAACTCTCCCAACTCTCGGTCGGCCAGCACCTGCAGCAGCTGTTCTTGGGTGGACTCTTGACGCGCCGCCGCTCGCTCCCGGAGCGCGAGCGGCAAAAGCCGGAGCGCGATCGCTAGGGCAGGATCCGCCAGTCGTCCGGTAGGCGATACGTGTAGAGCAAACGTGTCGGCTCGCCGCCGCGCCGGATCCGTCCGCGATCCTGCCGCAGCAGTTCGCCGTATCGGTTGACGAGCTGAACGATTCGGCGAGCTTCCAAGTTGTAGAGCACGAGGCCGACACCGACCGGTTGGAGACTCAGCGAGCGGGTCAGCTCGTCGATGACGCGGAACGGGGGAAGCCGGTCCGGGCTGAGGAGCTGGACCACTGTGTGGAAGGCTGTGGCGTTCTCGGCGCTGTTGTGCTCATCGAACACTGCCAATCCGGCCCGAACACCTTCGACGAAATCGGCGTCGAAGGGGGCCGTATAGTCGAGGAGTTCGGTCAAGGTCACCGGATTGTGGCTACAGGCAGCCGCCAGCATCTTGATCGCGTGACCAGGACCGAGGAAACTCGCGACGCCGTCGCGAGCGACGACAGTCAGGCGAACGGTATTCACGGGCGTACTCTCTCCTCATCGGACGATCGCCTCGCCCCAGGAGAGCGAGCCGGGCCAGCGTCCCTCGGACGCGCAGGAGCCGTGGCCAGCCCGCTTGGGACGAGCCGGTTGGCAACTGTACCATATGTATCGAGTAGGCGGGAACACGCGATGACCAGCGAGGAGCCAGCGGAGCGCCATCACCGCCAAATCCTTCTCCCCGTCATCGGACGAGTTGGCCAAACCCGTATCCGAGCGGGACGCGTCTGTGTCCTCGGGTTGGGGGCACTCGGCAGCCACGCGACCATGCTGCTCGCCCGAGCGGGTGTCGGCTTCCTCCGGCTGGTCGATCGCGACGTCGTCGAGTGGACGAACCTGCAGCGTCAGGCGCTCTACGAGGAAGAGGATGTGCGGACGGCGCTCCCGAAGGCGGTCGCGGCCGCGCGGGCTGTGCAGCGGATCGATCGGGCGATCGCGGTGGAGCCGGTTGTCCTCGACGTCGATGCGACATCCATCACCGGGCTGATTGCCGACGTCGATGTCGTGGTCGATGGAAGCGACAACTTCGAGCTGCGCTACCTCCTGAACGATGCGGCGCTGGAACTGGGGAAACCCTGGGTCTACGGTGGCGCGATCGGGACACATGGTTCCACGATGACGATCGTTCCCGACGAGACGGCCTGCCTTCGCTGCCTGTTCCCCGATCCACCAGCACCAGGCAGCGTTCCCACCTGTGACACCGTCGGTGTGCTCGGCCCCGCTGCCGCGCTAGTCGGTGCCCTGCAAGCGAGCGAGACGCTCAAGCTCCTGGTCGGCGACCGGTCCGCTCGCAACCCTGGCCTGTTGTCCATCGATCTCTGGAACATGGAGATCGCGCACATCGCCGTGGAGCGCCGGCCGGATTGCCCAGCTTGTGGTCGAGGCGAACGCGCTTTTCTCCGCCAGCAGATGGCGAATCGCATCGTTTCTCTGTGTGGGCGCGATGCCGTCCAGGTTGTCGTGCGACCCGCCATCTCGCTCGATCTCGCAGCGCTCGCTGAGCGCCTGTCGGTACTCGGGCCGCTCCAGCATAACCCGTACCTGATACGATTCATGGTGGAGGGTTATGAGTTGACGGTCTTCCCGGACGGGCGAGCCATCGTGCGTGGAACGACCGATCCTGCGGTCGCCCGCGCGCTCTACGCGCGGTACATCGGGATGTGACGGGGATGATGTGTTATTTGGACAACGCGACGACCAGCTGGCCAAAACCGGATGTCGTGCGCGAAACGCTCGCTAGCTTCCTGGCGACGGCGAGCGGTGTTCCCGCCCGGACGGGGCACCGGCTGGCGCGGGCGAGCTGGGAAGCGGTCGAGCAGGCCCGGCAGCGAGTAGCGGCGTTCCTCGGTGTGGCTGATCCGCGGCGGGTCGTCTTCACGGCCAGCGGTACCGATGCGCTCAATCTCGCACTCAAAGGGTTGCTGGGCCCAGGTGACCACGTTGTGACGACGGCGCTCGAGCACGATGCGGTTGGGAGACCCTTGCGTGCACTCGAAGTGTTCGGTGTCACGACCACGCGCGTGCCGGTCGGGGCCGAAGGGACTGTCGATCCAGAGGACGTGCGCCGCGCGTTGCGCCCCAATACGCGTCTCGTCGTCGTCTGCCACGCTTCCAACGTGACGGGTGCGATCCAGCCAGTCAGCGAGATCGTCGAGCTCGCGCATGCTCGCGGGGCTTATGTCCTGGTCGATGCAGCCCAGACTGCGGGAGTCATTCCGCTGGCTCTCGATGCCCTGGGTGCCGATTTGGTCGCTCTCAGCGGGCACAAGTGGCTGCTCGGTCCTCCGGGAACCGGAGCGCTGGTCTTCGGCCCGCGCATCGACCCGTCCGAGGTCGTTCCGCTGCGCGATGGGGCGATAGGAAGCGAGTCGCCGGACGACGCAGTGCGACGCAGCCTCCCGGAGCGGTACGAGACGGGGACACTCGATACGATCGGACTGGCTGCCCTCGGGGCGGCCGTGGACTGGCTGGCACGGACCGGCCTAGCCGGTACGGGGGAGCGCGCTCGCGTGCTCACCGAGCGACTCGTCACTGGCCTGGCCGCGATACCGGGTGTACGGCTGTTCACGCCGGCTCGAGCCGCTTCCCGCGTCGCTCTCGTCTCGTTTCAGGTGGAGGGATGGCGACCGCTCGACCTGGCGCATGCGCTGGAGCGGGAGTTCGCCATTCTGGCCGGGGCAGGGCTCCATGGCGCTCGCGAAGCCTGCCGATCCATCGGCGCATATCCCTGTGGAACCGTCCGCCTTTCGCCTGGATGGTCGACGTCCGAGGAAGAGATCGATCGAGCCATCGCGGCTGTGGCAACGCTCGCGCGCGCACCACAGTGCAAGGACTGAGGAGGCCGACCATGCCGCAGGAACGCCGCTCGTCCCGCTTGGAACAGCAGATTCTCGAGATTTTGGAGAAAGCGGAGCGCGAGCCGTGGTGGCGACGTGCGCTGCGCCCGTTGCGACGACCACGCTTCCCACGACCGCGTCGTCGGTTTCCCGGGGCACGCTTTTCGTTACCGGAAAATACGGCGCTGTTGGCAGCTGCGTTCCTGCTCGCCCTACTCGCTGTGCTGGTCAGCGACTGGTCACGGACCCTGGCGATGCTCCTCGCCATCGCCAGCCTGCTCTCCTTCTTCACGCCCGTCGTACGCCAGTTCGTCCGCGGGAACTCCTGGACACCCCCGACGGCGCGACGCTGGCGCGGTCGCGACATCGACCTGCCCCCACCGGGCCGGGGACTCATCGGCTGGCTCCGCTACCAATGGTGGCGTCGTCGACATCGCTGGTGAGCCCTCGCTCCGGGTGACGTGCTATCCTCGCTGTATGCGTCGGGGGACGACCGGCTCGTGCCGGGCCAGTGCGAGGGATATGGGGAACGATGCCGCGGATCGTGGCTGATCTCGTCGATGTCTATGTCTTCCGTCGCCTTCCGCAGCGTCCCGCCCACGAGGTCCAGTTTCTCCTGTTGCGTCGCCGCGAAGATGCGCCGCTCGGTGGGACATGGCACGCTGTCCATGGGCGGATCTTGCCCAACGAGCGCGCGCTCGACGCAGCAGCGCGCGAACTCTTGGAGCAGACCGGGCTCGTGCCACAGAAACTCTACTCGGCGGACTACATCGCCCAATTCTACGATCATGCGAGCGACGCGATCGTCCTCGCCCCTGCCTTCGCTGCCCTGGTCGAGCCGCGAGCAGCTGTCCGGTTGTCGCAAGCCCATGACGACTACGCGTGGTGTGATCTCGACGAGGCAGTCGCTCGCTTGCTCTGGACCAGTCAACGCTGGGCTGTCCGGCACATCCATGCCGTGATCGCCTGCGGGGGAGAGGAAGCGGAGTACTACGCCCTCACCTAGACCTCTTCCAAGCTATCGCGGATGACGTCGAAGTACTCCAATGCGAGCCCGGTGCCGATCGCGACACAGCTGAGGGGATCGTCGGCGACGAAGCAGGGGACACCGGTCACCTCGGTCAGCAAGCGGTCCAAGTTGCGCAGCAATGCACCACCACCGGTCAAGACCATTCCCTTGTCGATGATGTCGGAGGCGAGTTCGGGCGGCGTTTCCTCGAGGACAGCACGGACGGTGGTGAGGATGGCTTCCAGCGGCTCGGCGATCGCCTCGACCACTTCGTTCGCGTGCACCTGGATGGTCCGGGGTAGGCCGGTGACTTCGTCGCGCCCCCGGACATCCATGACCATGTCGTCTTCCACCGGCAGCGCCGAGCCGATGGCGATCTTGATCTCCTCGGCCGTGCGTTCGCCGATCCGCAGGTTGTGTTTTTTCTTGATGTAGGAGGCGATCGCGTCGTCGAGATGGTTCCCGCCGATGCGTACCGATTTGGCGACCACGATCCCGTTCAGGGAGATGACGGCGACTTCCGTCGTTCCCCCACCGATATCGATCACCATGTTGCCGCTCGGATCGGCGATCGGGATACGTGCACCGATGGCGGCTGCGAGCGGCTCGGCGATCAAGTAGGCCCGGCGCGCGCCAGCATTCAAGGCAGCGTCGCGCACGGCGCGCCGTTCCACGCTGGTCACGCCGGCCGGAACGGAGATCATCACTTCTGGGCGGATGAGGGAGAAACGACCTACTGCCTTGTTGATGAAGTAGCGGAGCATCTCCTGCGTGATCTCGTAGTCCGCGATCACGCCGTTGCGCATCGGTCGGATCACCTCGATCGTGTCGCGCGGCTCACGCCCGAGCATGTTCCGGGCCTCGATGCCGACTGCTTTGACGCGCCCATCTTTGGCAGAAATCGCGACGACCGATGGCTCGTTGATCACGATACCGCGCCCGCGGACGTAGACGAGGACGTTCGCGGTCCCGAGGTCGATCCCGAGCTGCTTGGCCACTGTTCCCGCACCCCCCACCCTGTCGCGTCGCTCGACCGCTGTGACCGGCAACCGGCGCGAAGTGCCCGCCATCGTGGGCAATTCTAGCATCAGCGGCGATGATGTGTTCTGTCACGCTGGCGGCGCGCATCTCCGACAGCGCGGCCGTTCTGGCCTGGTGTTCCTGGCCGCCCTCGGCGATCGCTCAAGAGAGGAGTTCGGCCAGCCGGCGTTGTGCCTGCCGGAGCGACCAGACCACCTGATTCTGCCCGCGCAGGAGATGCGTGCGGATACGATGCCAGCGGTCGCTTTCCGGTTGCACGTGAGCGAACTCGAGCGCTGCTGCCACTTCCGGCACCGGCGGGATCGGTTGTGCCGGGTCGTGTCGGAAGCGTCCGCGGCGCACGTAGTTGATCGGGACGAGGTGACGGGCCATCGAGCGCTGGGCTGCATTGACGCGCCGCACTTCCGGATCGTCGGCTGGTCGGTCGAGGAGTGTCGCGCTGTACTCGTAGAACCGGTCGAGTGTCGTGAGCAGGTTCCCCGCAGCTTGCAGCGCTGGACGCAGGTCGAACGCCTCACCGGCTATTTCTTGGTACTGGCGGAGCGCTTCCTCGATCTCCCGCACCGTCGCGCGGAAGTCGAACGGGTGCACGGGCGCATTCAGTAGGCGCAGCGTCACGGTGGCGTAGACGCCGAGGTCACGCAACAAGACGTCAGGGTCGGCGACGTCCAGCGTGTCGTCCTCGGTATGCCAAACGATGTTGCCACCGCAGCCCCCTACGGGGTAGAAGCCTTTGGCCCGTCTGACTTCCTCCGGAATGGTCGACGAGAGCATGAGACAGCCGGTGATCCCGAGGTTCGTGAACGAGTAATCACCAGCTCGCGGTGGGCGAGCGGTCGTCGCTTCGAGCCCCGTCACGTCGCGGATCGCTGTGCGGACAAGGGCGGCAGCTTCTGCCATCACTGCGACCGCTCGATACTCGGTGGCCCAGCGGCATCCGGGCGAATCACAGTTGACGTGTGCCACGCAATTGGGGACTAAGTCTTGCGCGTAAGTATCGGCGTACCAGGTCGAGCCAGCATAGCGCCCGTGGGAATGACCCGACCACCACGCGATGCGCAGCGTGCGGGCGAGCGAGTCGCGATGCTGCCAGAACACGCGGGCTAGTTCCAGGAGCGTCGCGTCGCCGGTCGCGTTGTCGCCGACCCCCACATGCCACGAGTCGAGATGACCGTGCAAGAGGACGAACTCGTCAGCCGCCTGGTTTCCTGGGATCTCGGCGACCAGTATCGGGATCGGTCGCCATGCAGTCTCCACCGTCGTGGCGAGGGCGACGGTCACCGGACCGCGTGTGGCCAACGCGCGCAGATACTCGCCGTCCGGCCGAGCGATGGTCACGATCGGGACTGCCGGTACCGTGCTCTCGGCATCCAGGTCGGGGGATCCCCACGAGGTCGTCGCGATGCCTTCGTGGATCGCTTCGCCTGGATGGACGAAGATAACCGCCAGCGCACCAGTGCTCGCCCAACGAACGGCCTGTGCCGCGAAGCCGAATCCATCGGTCAGCACGATCTTGCCGCGGAGATCGGGAACCTGCGCCGGAACCTGCCCAGCGAAGATCTGCTCGAGCCCCGCCACTTCTTCCGACGAGACGACGACAAGGTCGCCGATGACTTCCGCTCCATCGGTCGAGGGGGAGAAGGCGAGTGTCTTGGCGCGGATCGCTCGCGCTTCCGGTGAGACGACGCGCAGCGTCGCATAGACTGGCCAAGAAATGAGACAGGTCGGCCAGAAGACTCGATACGGTACTCCCCAGCGTTCCAGTCGCTCGACGAGATAGTCGAGTGCCTCACGTTCCTCCGGGCTACCGGAGAGCCGGACGAGCTGGGCGAATTGCTCGATCGCTGCCCACGGTTCATGGAGCGAGATCGCGGAGAGCACTCGCTGTTCCACACTGGGGTCGCGCCAAGCGGTATGCATGCGTGAGTCCTCCTACCGTAAAGCCCACGAACGGGCATGATCGTCGCGGCAATCCTAGCGAAGCCGGTAGCCGGGCGGCGAGATACCGATCGTCGGCGGCCCTCCCGCTCGGTTAGGCGTCGTGACGGTGGGGCAAGAGCGCCAGTTCCAGGGCCTGCTCGATCGTTTCCACCCAGTGCAACGTCAGTCGACGAGCGAGACTGGCGGGGAGCCGACTCGTCTCGACCGTGTTCGCTGCTGGTGCCACGAGTTCGCGCAGTCCTGCCCGCTGGGCAGCGAGTGCTTTCTGCCGCAAATCGCCGACCGGCAAGACACGCCCGCGCAGCGTGATCTCGCCGGTGAGTGCCAAATTGCAGCGTACCGGACGTGCGGTGAGTGCCGAAACGAGCGCGACGACCAGTGCCAGGCCAGCCGATGGCCCTTCCTTCGGGAGCGCTCCTTCCGGGAGATGGACGTGAATGTCCATCCGTTCCACGAAGTCCGCCGCGATCCCCAATCGAGCCGCGTGGGCGCGGACCCAACTCAGTGCTGCCCGGGCCGATTCTTGTAAAACCTCGCCAGCCTGGCCAGTGACCAGCAATTCTCCCCGCCCTGGCATGACCAGGACTTCCACCGGCACGAGCATCCCGCCCACGGGAGTGGCACCGAGCCCTATGGCCACTCCGACTTGTGGCTCGCTCGTGGCCGTCATCTCGCGATAGGGTGGTGGACCGAGCAAGCGGCGCACGGTGGCCGGGGTGACACGACGTCGCGACGGCATCCTGACGACACCACCGCGTTCCACGACTTCTCGCGCCATCTTGCGGCAGAGCGCTGCCAGTTGCCGTTCGAGTTCGCGCACGCCCGCTTCGCGGGTATACCCGGTGATCAGCTCTTGCCAGGCCGAGTCCGTCAGCTCGACGGCTGTCTCCGGTAATCCGTGGGCTGCGAGCTGGCGCGGTAGAAGGTAGCGCTTGCCGATCTCCCGCTTTTCTTCCTCGCTGTACCCTTCCAGCACGATCGCTTCGAGACGATCGCGCAGGGGCCGTGGGAGCGGCGCCAGCGAGTTCGCGGTAGCGATGAAGAGGACACCGGAGAGATCGACCGGCACGTCCAGATAGTGATCGACGAACTGTCTGTTCTGTTCCGGATCGAGTACCTCGAGCAGCGCAGCGGCCGGATCACCGCGATAGTCGGTTGCCAGCTTGTCGAGTTCGTCGAGCAAAATGACCGGGTTGCGTGTGCCCGCTCGCCGGAGTGCTTCCACGATGCGCCCTGGATAGGCACCGAGGTAGGTCCGGCGGTGACCGCGGATCTCCGCTTCGTCTCGTACCCCACCCAGACTCACCGTCACGAAGCGCCGTCCCAAGGCTTCGGCGATCGAGCGGACGAGGCTGGTCTTGCCCACTCCAGGCGGCCCGACGAAACACAGCACAGTGCTGCGGCTCACTCGACCATTGGTCAGCGCGCGCACCGCCAGTTCCTCGAGGAGGCGCTCTTTGACTCGTTCCAGGCCGTAATGGTCGCGCTCGAGGATCGCCCGTGCTCGGGCGAGATCGACGGTTTCCGGTGTCTCGGTCTGCCACGGGACGCTCAGCACCGTCTCGATGTAGGTCCGCGTGACTGTCGCCTCGGCAGAGGCTGGACTCATGCGGGACAAGCGCTCGATCTCTTGCTCGACTCGCTCCACGACCGCTGGGGGAGCGCCACACGCTGCCAAGCGCTGGCGCAAGCGCTCCGCTTCCTCGCGTGCTTCGCTCGTCTCGTCTGCGACGATGACCGGCTCCGCCGACAGGCGGGCCCCAGCAGGTGACACCGGCGGCGGGCTCGGAGCGGATACTCGTGCCAGTTCCCGTTCGATCAGCGCGGCGAGGTGCTCGAGACGTTCGTGTGGCTCGACGAGTTCCAGCAGGCGCTGGCGATAGCTGACGTCGCGGACGAGTTGTCCAGCGAGGAGGTCCGCCAGCCGGTCGGGATCTTCCGTGGCGTCGAGGACTCGGAGAGTCTCCGCATCCGGTATGCCGACAGCACGATGCAACTCGCCCGCGAGCGCGCGTACCCGCTGCGCCATGGTGTGGGTCTGTGGAGTGACGAGCGGGAACAGCAACTCGATACGGGCTTGGGGTGCCGGGCTCGTCACGTCCAGCGCAAGGACCCGGACTCGCCGGAGGCCCTCGACACGCACTTGCCAGCGCTGGTCAGGCTGGGGAACGACCTCGGCGATACGCGCCAGCGTTCCGACCTGTGGCGTGAGCATGTTCGGTGCGCGGCCGTCCGCGTACACGACGACCGCGAGCGCTGCTTCCTGTCGCCGCGCGAAGTCGACCGCCCTTTGTCCCTCTGGACTGGCTACCGCGATCGTCGCGGCATGACCAGGAAGCAGCACCACATTGCGCAGCACGAGGAGCGGATACCGCGATGCATAGAGATCGGCACGGCTGGAAGCGGCCATCCGTCTTTCCTCACCGTTTCCGAAGCAGCCTGCACACTGACCGGGCAGGCGTGCGGGGTGGCTTCCTGCCCTCGAACAGCGCCAGTGTGCCAGCGAGGAGACCAGTGGGCAAGAGGGGAAGTCCCTTCGCTCTGGAGTGACTCGTGAGGCTGCTGCGCGTGGCTCGCCTGGCTCGCGCGTGCGCTCCATTGGACGAGTGGCGTGGCTTCGGCGCAGGGTAGGCTACTCGCGTCTCTCGCGTCGGCGGTGACCGATTCGCCCGTGCATCGGCGGGAAGATTCCCGGCACCCAATCGTCTCGCTGCGACCTGGGACGCAAGACAGTGCGCGACGTTCGTCATGGCGACCGAAAGCAGGTATCCCTGAAGGGCAGGAGAGCAAAGTTCCCCAAACCGCCGTTGACGGCGATTGCATGATCCGTATCGTGTAGAGTTGGACAGTCGCCGATTCGGGGCGGCAGGTCGGGATCACCCGTCCCCATCGGTGTGGCGAGGACTCGAACACGCCCGCGAGCAGCTGCGAGGAGGTCGGAAATGGCGACGACCGAGATCCGCCGCGTGGTGACCGATTCCGGGATCGAGATTGCGCCGGTCTATCGCGAAGCCGGTCGTCGGCCCGAGCCGGATCCCGGTGAATACCCCTACACGCGGGGAATCCACCCCACGATGTACCGCGGCAAGAAGTGGACGATCCGGCAGTATGCTGGATACGGCTCGGCAGAAGAGACGAATCGCCGTTTCCGGCTGCTCCTCGAGCGAGGACAAACTGGGCTGAGCGTCGCCTTCGATCTCCCGACCCAGCTCGGTTACGACTCCGATCATCCGCTGGCGCGCCCGGAGGTGGGGCGAGTCGGGGTGGCGATCTCGACACTCGATGACATGCGTCGGCTGTTCGCTGGGATCGATCTCGGTGCGGTCACGACCTCGATGACGATCAATGCACCGGCGGCGATCCTCTTACTCATGTACCAGATCGTTGCCGAGGAGCAGGGGGTGGATCCGAAGCAGCTGCGCGGCACCATTCAGAACGACATCCTCAAAGAGTATGCGGCGCGCGGTACCTACATCTTCCCACCGCGTCCGTCGATGCGCTTGGTCGTCGATACGTTCGCGTACTGTAAGGAACATCTCCCCAACTGGAACACCATCTCGATCAGCGGCTACCATATCCGCGAGGCTGGGGCGACCGCTGTCCAGGAGGTCGCGTTTACGCTGGCTAACGCGATCGCCTATGTCCGGGCAGCGATCGATGCTGGGCTCGCGGTGGACGAGTTCGCGCCGCGCCTCAGTTTCTTCTTCGGTGCGCACAACAACTTTTTCGAGGAGATCGCCAAGTTCCGAGCTGCGCGCCGGATGTGGGCCACCATCATGCGGGAGCGGTTCGGCGCTCGGAACCCACGATCCTGGATGTTGCGGTTCCACACGCAGACCTGTGGCTGCACGCTCACCGCGCAACAGCCATTGAACAACATCGTACGCGTCGCCTACCAAGCTCTGGCTGCCGTCCTCGGGGGGACTCAGAGTTTGCACACCAACTCCTACGACGAGGCGCTGGGGTTGCCCACCGAGGAATCGGCGACGATCGCCTTGCGCACGCAGCAGATCCTGGCCGAAGAGACCGGTGTGGCCGATACGGCTGATCCGTTGGGCGGCTCCTATTTCGTCGAGGCTTTGACCGACGAGGTGGAGCGGCGCGCGTGGGAGCTCATCGACGCGATCGAGGAGCTCGGCGGGGCAGTCGCGGCGATCGAGCGAGGCTGGATCCAAGCGCAGATCGCCGAGAGCGCCTACGCATGGGAACAAGCCGTCGAGCGTGGAGAGCGCATCGTCGTCGGCGTCAACCGCTATCGAGATGCGACACCGGTGCACGTACCTGTGCATCGGTTGGATGATGCAGCAGTCGAGCGACAGATCGCGCGTGTCCTGGAGTACCGGGCGCGGCAGGACAGCGAGCGAGTCGCCCGAGCGCTCGACCGGGTGGAAGAGGCTGCCCGAGGAACGGAGAACATGCTCCCTGTCCTGCGCGAGGCGCTCCTGGCAGGGGCGACGCTCGGTCAGGTCTGCGGACGCCTACGGCAGGTGTGGGGAGAATACCGGCCCCGCTTCTGAGTGCCCGCACAACCGGGTGGAGCGCTCACTCGTCCAGATGGGGGCGATCGGTGCAGCTACGGTGCAAGAGGTCGTGGATCGCATTCGGCGGAGCAGGGCGACCGATGAAGAATCCCTGTGCGTACTGACAACCGAGCTCGCGCAGGACAGCCAGTTGACGCGCCGATTCGATCCCTTCCGCCGTGACGCTCAAATTCAGAGCGCCAGCCAACTCCAGAATCGAGCGGACGACAGCGGTGCTCGCTGGATCATGATCGATATCGGCCACCAGCGTGCGATCGATCTTGAGCCCGCTCACCGGTAGCTGCTTGAGATAGCCGAGCGACGAGTACCCCGCACCGAAGTCGTCGATCAACACCGCGATCCCGAGCGCTCGCAAGCGCTCCAGTCGCTCGCGCGAGACGGCAGGATCGAGCATCGCTGACTCGGTCAGCTCGAGCGTCAGCCGTCGCGGCTCCAGGCCGGTCACCTGCAGGATGTCTTCGACGAGCTGCGGTACGTCCAAGTGCAGGAAGTCGGTGGGGCTCAGGTTGACGCTGATCGAGAGTTCTGGCGCCAGGCCGGCCCGAGACCAGGCCCAAAGTTGACGGCAGGCCTGCAGGAGCATCCACTGGGTCAGCTGGCTGATCAATCCGGTCGTCTCGGCCAAGGGGACGAAGACGGCGGGAGAGATGGGACCACGATCGGGATGGTGCCAGCGAACGAGTGCTTCCAAACTGGTCAAGCGACCGTTGGAAACCGCGATGACCGGCTGATAATGGATCCGGAGTTCCCCTTGTTCCAGTGCGCGCCGCAGGTCGCGCTCGAGGAACTGTCGCTCGACGCTCGCCTGATAGAGCACTGGATCGAAAACGGACAAACGCTCCTGACCGGCACGCTTGCCGACTTGGAAGGCGATTTCCGCCCGACGGAGCGCGGTGGTCGCGTCGATTCCTTCTTCCACGCAAGCCAGCCCACCGCGCATGCGGGCGTAGACTTCGTCACGGCCCACCTCGTACCAGCCGCTGAGCTCATGCAAGAGTTCCTCGGCGAGTCGGACGAGCCTCGTCCGGTCGGGCGCGGTCAGTGCGACCGCGAACCGGTCGGCTTCCAGGCGAGCAGCGGCCAGTGCTCCGGTTACGCGGCGGATCCGCTCGGCGACCGCGCGGAGGATCGCATCACCAGCTTCCCAGCTCAGCGCATCGTTCAATGCCGAAAAACGCTCGAGATCACAGCAGAGGATGCCGATCGTTTCTTCGGTGGTCGTGTGGAGGAGTGCTTCGAGTGCCTCGAGAAATCCGAAGCGGCTCAGCAGTCCGGTCAGCTGGTCGCGCGTTGCCCGCTCGCGGAGCAGCTGCTCGGCTCGCTTGCGCTCGGTGACATCGCGGGCGGATAGCACGATGCCCGCGATGTGCCGGTCGCTGCGGAGATCGACACCCGAGAGTTCGACCGTGCGCGTCGGCTGGTGCGCCAACTGGACTTCGATGCGGTCCGCTCGCTCGGGTCGAAGCCCGTCGAGTGCCCAGTTGGTGACTCGCTCGGGGGTGGTCGTCAGGTCCGCGAGCGAGCGACCGACCAGCTGGTCCGGCGCCAGCCCGAGGACGGTCCGGGCCGCGGGCGAGGCGAAGCGAACGATACCATTGGCGTCGAGGACGAGCAGGGCGTCTGGCGCAGCGAGAACCGTCGCACGGAGCCAAGCGTGATGCTGGGCCTCCGCTCGTTCTGCCCGCCGCTGCTGGATCGACGTCGCGTAGAGTTGGCTCACGAGCGTGAAGAGATCCAGTTCCTCCTCACCCCACAGCCGCTCGTCGCGTTGCTGAGCAGCGAGGAGACAGCCGATCAGGCGTCCAGCTGCCAGGAGCGGAACCGCGAGGAGCGATCGCAGGCCGAAGTGTGTGCAGAACCTCCGCACATCGTCGGCCTCCGTGTCGAGCGCCTCGAGACGCGGTACGACGACCAGTTCGCCGCGCTCGAGCTGCGACCGGAGCGAGGGAAGGCTCGGCATCGCTTGCCGACCTAGACACCGTACCGATGACTCGATGCCGGGAGCCTGCCACCGGCTCAGGAGCACGATGTCCGTTCCTTCGCACTCCAAAAGCACCAGATGATCGATCGCGAGAAACGATCCGAGCTCGGCTAAGGTCGCGGCTACGACGTCCTCGAGCTCGTCGCTGCTCGCCGTCACCAGGCGACTGGCGATTCCGAGCAGGAGGTTGTGAAAAGCGAGCTCCCGCTGCAGACGGGCTTCGAGGCGCTTCTGACTGGTCACGTCGGTCAGGAGCCCATGCCGAGCCCAGGGGTGTCCCAGACGGTCGCGGATGAGGACCGCCTCGTCGCGGAGCCAGATTGTTCGACCATCGCCGGTGCGGAACCGGTACACCAGGCGCAAGGCTTCACCGGCACGATCGATTCGCTCTCGCTCGGCGAGCGCCCACGCGCGATCGTCCGGTGCCACGAACCGCTCGTACCAGGTCGCCCGATCGACCTGGAGTTCGTGCGCAGGCCAACCGAGGAGTCGCTCGGCCGCCGGACTCACGTAGATCTTGCGGTGAGGTGGATGGGCCTCTTCGAGGTAGACCACAGCTGGGAGGTTTTCCACTAGTGTCTGATAGCGGTGCACGAGCGTCTCGAATTCCGGGGAATGATGGACGAGGTCGCTCAGGTCGTGGAGCGTCGACCAGAGGAGGATGCGCTCGCCGACGCGTACCGGTCCAGTGATCACTTCGACCGAGCGAACGCGCCCATCCGCAAAGCGGTGGGGAAAAATGAAACGCGTGCGGGGGCGTTGGGTGGCCTCGGTGAGTCGGGCTCGGATCTCGGCAGGCGGGAGCGTGTCGATGCGATCGATGGTGAAAGAGCGCAGGACATCGCGAGTCCACCCGTAGAAGCGCACGGCGGCATCGTTGGCGTCGACGATGCGCCCGTCCTCCGGGTCGATCAGCAGCTGCGGCTCGCTACTGTTCCAGAGCGCCGCGACGGGTTCCGGAATGCCCGAGCTGCCCCCGGGAGTTCGGTGTGTGGCGAGCATCGGGCCGGACCCTTTCTCCGACCCCTGTTCGATGTCCTCGTTCACCGTGTCCTCCAGGTGCCAGGCGAGGCGGTGCTCAGTCTTCTCTTTTCGGCAGTGAGCCGTTCGGGCTGAAGGGTGATCGCTGGGGCTCGCTCGTCACGAGCAGCAGTACCCGAGCGCCAGTGCACGCGACGCTCCAATGGCAGCGGGCTCGTGCTCGAGTGCGTGGGCAGAGTGAGCAACTGGGGAAGCTTGACAGAGGCGCGAACGATGTGCTAGTCTTGCTATGCACGGCCCTGACGGGTGAGTGCGCGGCCGGCGCAACGGTCGGCGAAAGCCGACCGGCCCTGGCTCTCACCGAGCCGCCATTGGCGGTCGCGGGGCCCGGTGATGAACCGGCACCGCGGGCCAATGAGAGTATCGAGGGTGCGCTGGTCGCGAGGCTGCCGGTCAGGGTCGTGTCTTCTCCTGTTGTCCTCATGTCCCTTGTCTTTTGTGCACTGTGCACAAGGGTTCTCCGCTATCCTGAGCAGAACGCCGAAGGTGGCGTGCTCCTGCTGTCCTATGCTGGGTCATAGGTGAGGCGTGCTCGAGGCGCGGTGAGCGCGCGGGGCAGGAGGAGAACCATGTACGGGTCGTGCACATCGCCAGAACACGTTCTCGATCTGATCCGGTCACGTGGTATCCAGATCGTCGATTTGCGCTTTACGGATCTTCCCGGCACGTGGCAGCATGCGTCGCTGCCCGCGAGCCAGCTCAGCTTGGCCGATTTCGAGCGTGGCATCGGCTTCGATGGGTCGAGTATCCGCGGTTTCCAGACCATCGAAGAAAGCGATATGTTGCTCGTTCCTGATCCGACGACGGCCTTCATCGATCCGTTCGCGGCTGTCCCGACGCTCGTCATGATTTGTAACGTCGTCGATCCGGAGACGCGTCAACCGTATGCGCGCGATCCGCGCTACGTTGCCCAGAAAGCCGAGCGCTACCTGCGCGACCTGGGGATCGCCGACACGAGTTTCTGGGGACCGGAAATCGAGTTTTTCATCTTCGACCACGTCAGTTACGAGGTCTTGCCCTATCGCATGGGCTTCGCGATCGACTCGCGCGAAGGGTACTGGAACAGTGGTCGCAACGACGGGACTCCGAATCTCGGCTATACCATCCGTCCCAAGGAGGGATACTTCCCAGCTCCTCCTCACGATACCTTTCAAGACATCCGCAGCGAGGCGGCCTTGATTCTCGAGCAGATCGGTGTTCCCGTCGAGATGCACCATCACGAAGTAGCGACCGCGGGCCAAGGCGAGATCGACCTGCGGCGCGATACGCTGACTGCGATGGCCGACAAGGTATTGATCTACAAGTATGTCATCAAGAACGTTGCCCGAAAACATGGCTGCCTAGCGACCTTCATGCCGAAGCCGCTCTTCGGCGATAACGGCAACGGCATGCACACGCATCAGAGCTTGTGGCGTGATGGAACGAACTTGTTCTACGCGGCGTGCCATTATGCTGAACTCTCCGACCTTGCCCTCTCCTACATCGCTGGTTTGCTGACTCATGTCGACGCCCTCCTGGCATTGACGAGCCCGACGACCAACTCGTACAAGCGGCTCGTGCCGCACTACGAGGCTCCGGTCAACGTGGCCTTCTCCAAGCGCAATCGCAGCGCCTGCATCCGGATCCCGATGTATACGACTGGACCGGAGAATGCTGCGGCCAAGCGGGTCGAGTTCCGTCCTCCCGACCCGAGTTGCAATCCCTATCTGGCCTTCGCTGCCATGCTGATGGCTGGTCTGGATGGAGTGCAGCGGCGACTCGATGCGAGCCGATTCGGCCCGCTCGACGTCAATACCTATCAGTTGCCTCCCGAGCAGGCAGCACAGGTGAAGAGCGTACCGGGCTCGCTCGGGGCCGCCCTCGAGGCGCTCGAGCGCGATCACGACTGGCTGCTGGAAGGGAACGTCTTCACCCGTGATCTCTTGGAAACCTGGGTGAACTATAAGCGCGAGAAGGAACTCCGAGAAGTAGCCATTCGACCGCACCCGTACGAATTTTACCTATACTTCGATGTGTAACGACCAGAAAGATGGTGGGTGGGGATGGGAGGTGCTCCGGTGGGGCCGTGAAAGGAGTACACTGATGCAGGGCCATGAGGGCCACGGTGCGGCCACCCGCTGGGCGGGTGTGCAGTGGCGTCGCAGGCGGATCGGCAGTGATGGTCGAGTCCGTGAAGGAGGGTTTGCGTTGATCGTCGATACGAGCGTGATCGGTCGTCGTGCTGCTACCCCGAGTCCGGAGGAAGTGCTCCGGCGCGCGGAAGAGCTCAAGATCGAGTTCGTCAGTCTGCAATTCACCGACATCATGGGGATCGTCAAGAACGTCCAGATCCCCATCGACGTGTTTCCTCATGTCATCGAGCAAGGTCAGTGGTTCGATGGTTCGTCGATCGAGGGGTTCGCGCGCATCGCGGAAAGCGACATGTATCTCATGCCCGACCTCTCGACCTTCGCCCCCATTCCCTGGGATCCCCAGACCGCTCGCGTCATCTGCTGGGTCTACAATCCGAACGGCGAGCTGTTTCCCGGTGACCCGCGGGTCGTCCTGCTGCGTCAGCTCGAGCGGGCAGCCAAGCTCGGCTTCGTCTACAATACCGGCCCTGAACTGGAGTTCTTTCTGTTCCGCAAGGAGAACGGCAAGATCATGCCGCTCCCGCATGACCAGGGGAGCTACTTCGACTTGACCACCGACTTGGCTGCTGAGGTGCGCAAGGACATGATCCGGGCCTTGCAGGCCTTCGGCATCAAGGTCGAGGCTGGTCACCACGAGGTCGCCATCGGTCAGCACGAGATCGACTTCGAGTATTCCGATGCGCTGACGACAGCCGACAATGCGATCACCTTCAAGTACACCTTGAAAGCGATCGCTCAACAGCATGACTTGCATGCCACCTTCATGCCCAAGCCGATCGCCGGGATCAATGGCAGCGGCATGCATACGCACCAAAGCCTGGCCTCGCTCGAGACCGGTGCCAATCTCTTCGTCGATGTCGAGGATCCGTACGGTCTTTCCGATCTCGCCAAACACTTCATCGCCGGGCAGCTCGCGCACGCGCGCGGGATGTGCGCGGTGCTGGCACCGCTCGTCAACAGCTACAAGCGACTGGTTCCCGGATACGAGGCACCGGTGTACATCAGCTGGGCGCGACAGAACCGCTCCGCGCTCATCCGCGTCCCCGCCGTACGCCACGGTCGCTTGCAGGCGACGCGTATCGAATTGCGCTGTCCTGATCCCTCCGCCAACCCCTATCTCGCCTATGCGGTCATGCTGGCGGCCGGGTTGGATGGGATCGAGCGCAAGCTGCCACTTCCCGAGCCGGTGGAGGAGAATGTCTACCACTTCACCGACGAGGACCTCAAGCGACGCAACATCCAAACGCTGCCGGCGACCCTCGGCGAAGCGATGGCCGAACTCGAAAAGGACGAGGTGATCCGCGAGGCGCTCGGCGAGCATGTCTTCGAGCGAGTGCGCGAGGCGCAGAAGCGCGACTGGGACACTTTTCGGCAGTACGTCACCCAGTGGGAACTGGATCGTTACCTCGAAATTTATTGACAGACAGCTCGAGCGACGCCCCGGCACGCCGGGGCGTCGCTTTTCATCCGCGCGTAACGTTCTCCTACCGCTCATCCTCATCGTCCGGTGCCGGCGACCGGTGAAGCGGAAAGGCGAGCATCCGAACGGTGGCGTGAGCGGGGCTTGCCCGGTACGTGCAGCCACCATCCCGTGCCTGCACAGCCCTCGCGGTGAGCAACGACCGCATCCCATCGCGCGTCAGTTATCGGTCGTCATGTCCCGAGTGCTACCCGCGGTCGTCTCGTCTCTCGGTGTGCGCTCGTGTCCGGAGAAGGGTTGTCGCTCTGAACTGGATACCACCATGGTACCCAGCTCGCGACGAGCATACCGTGTTGCCTCTCGCGCTCGATCCTCGCCGTGGGTGGATTGCGGTCGAGGGACAGTCGCGGTGACCAGCGCTGGAGTGTGTGCGGCCGCATCGCACGAGTGCCCGCGGCGGAGACGACGGGATCGCTCGACGAGCGACCGGCGAGCGCAGCCTTCGACTGGCTGGTCGGTGGGGGAAGTGGGACTCGAACCCACACGCCTCATCGGCACGTGATCCTAAGTCACGCCCGTCTGCCAATTCCGGCATTCCCCCGCGGCAGGAACGCGCAGCGCGACCGAAGAAAGTATACCGGCAGCCACGTTCGGCTGCCGGCCCATGCCTCTTCGATGGTTCAGTGATTCACCAGCTGCCGCACCCGCACCCTTGGGCCGTGCCGGCATTGCCACCAGCATCGAAGCTATGGCCACAGGCACACGTGGCGACGGCGTTCGGATTGTGGACCGTGAATCCGCCTCCCATGAGGCTGTTGACATAGTCGATCTCGGCACCCTCCAGATACGTCGCACTGAAGGGATCGACGATCACGCGGACACCGTCGATCTCGAATGTGAAGTCGTCTTCCTCCGCGGACTCCTCGAGTGCCATCCCGTATTGGAGGCCCGAGCATCCACCCGGCGCGACGAACACGCGCAGGTACGCATCCGGCATGCCCTGTTCGTCCATGAACTGCTTCAAGCGGCGCACCGCCTCGGGTGTCATCGTGATGAGCGTCGTCTGCTGCATGGCGTTCGCTCCACATCCTTCCGTGCTTTCGCAACCACGCTGTTATGGATCTTACACCGCAGCGCAGTGCTGTCAAGTACAAGTCTACTCCGTCGTGCATCACCGAGGGCATGTCGGTTGCGCGATGGCGAGTGAACGGAGGTGAAGAGCGGAAGAGAACGTGTCGGGACGACGCTCGTTCGACGGTACGTCAGCCAGCCGTGTGGTCGATCGCGAACTGCTTGCCAGGACCTGATATCCTCGGTATCGAGTAGGATAACGACGCAGCGAGGGCGGCGATGACCGAGCGTTCGAAGCACGAGCTCGACCGGGCGATGGCCAGGCTGAAGCGGCTGGGCATCGTGCTGCCGCTCGCCTTCTTGGCCGCGCTCGTGGCAATCGGCCACGCGCTCGTTCCGGTGCTCGGCGCGACCTGGGCATGGATCGTCGGTGGAACGCTGGCAGTTGTGGGGGTAGTCGTCTTTGCCGACTGGATCTTCCGCCTGATCGGTGAACTCTACCGCCGTCTCCTCGTGCAACATGCGGAACTGGCTGCCCTGCACGAAGCTGGCGTGGCGATCACCGCTGATCTCGATCTCGCTCTGGTGTTGCAGCGAGTGATCGACGAAGCTCGTCGGCTGGCCGGCGCGCGGTATGGCCTTTTGATCGTCTTGGACGATCAGGGGCAGCGCACGCTCTTCACCTCGGGTTATCCGCGCACCGCCCGCTGTGAGCAGAGCACGATGGGAGAGCACGGCATTTTGGAGGCGGTACTGCGGGACGATCGTCCGCTCAACATCGACGATCTCGATCGATATCCCGGGACGCGGCGCTATCCCGAGGGGCATCCGACCATGCGCAGCTTGCTCGGGGTGCCCATCCGCTCACAAGAGGGGGTGCTCGGTGGTCTCTATCTGGCCGATCGCGAGGATGGTCAGCCGTTCGATGAGCATGATCGCTCGCGGCTGGAGCGGTTCGCGACACAAGCTGCGCTCGCGATCGCGAATGCCCGGCTGCATCGTCGCCTGATGAGTCTGGCGGTGCACGAGGAGCGCGAGCGAATCGCCCGAGAGATGCACGACAGTCTCGCCCAGGTCTTGGGGTACGTCATCACGAAGGTGTCGGCGTTGCGTGAACTCCTGCGTCAGCCGGATCGTCTCGCAGAGGCAACGCGTCATTTGGAGCAACTCGAAAGAGCAGCGCGAGACGCCTACGCAGACGTTCGCGAAGCGATTCTCGGACTTCGGACCGGCCTCGCTCCGAACCGGAGCCTCGTCGATGCGTTGCGGAGTTACGTGGAGCGGTGGCAGGACCAGAGCGGCGTCACCGCTCGACTCATCGTCGAACCCTCGGACGACAGCTTGCGCGGTCTCCAGCCGATGGCAGAGCTCCAACTGCTCCGCATCGTCCAGGAAGCACTGACGAATGTCCGCAAGCATGCGCGAGCGACCGAAGTCACGGTCCAGCTCGCTCGACTCGATGGTACGGTGTGCGTTCGTGTGGTGGACAATGGGATCGGTTTCGATCCAGGAGCGTTGGAGCGCGGGCAGTTCCCACGTTTTGGGCTCGCGACGATGCGGGAGCGTGCCGAAGCGGTGGGAGGGAGCTTGCAGGTCATCTCGGTTCCAGGGAAGGGAACGACGGTCGAGGCGGTGCTTCCGGTCGGCATCGTCCTAGCTGAAGCGAGTGGAGGACGAGATGCGTCTCTTGATCGTCGATGACCATGCGCTCTTTCGCGATGGCCTGCGGAGCCTCTTGGAAGCACGGGGTATCGAGGTCGTCGGCGAGGCGGCCAATGGACGCGAGGCGGTGGAGCTCGCGCGCCAGCTGAAACCGGATATCGTGCTCATGGATCTCACGATGCCAGAAGTCGATGGCTTGACGGCGACACGCATTCTGGTGACGGAACTCCCGGAAGTGAAAGTCGTCGTGCTCACCGCCTCGGACGACGAGGCAGATCTCTTCGAGTCGATCAAGTCGGGTGCGTACGGGTACTTACTCAAGAACTTGGAGGCAGACGAGTTCTTCCGCGCTCTCGAAGCAGTCCGCTCGGGTCTACCGGTCTTCACTCCCCATCTCGCACGACGGGTGTTGCAAGAGTTCGGTCGGGAGGGAGTGCACCGTGCCGACGGAGCGGTTTTGACGGAACGCGAACGCGAAATCTTGGAACTGCTGGTGCAAGGTGTGACCTCGAACCGAGAACTCGCCCAGCGGCTCTTCATCAGCGAGAACACGGTCAAGTATCACCTACGCAACATCATGGCCAAACTGCACTTGGAAAATCGGGCACAGGTGATCGCGTACGCTCTCCGGACTGGCCTCGTCCGCACCCGGCCCGACGAGCCAGCGCGTTCCTGATCGGCGTCGATGTCCGATTCCATGATGTTGTGCGCTGTGCATCGCGTGCGACTCCTGAACCTGTCTGCCCCACAGCGACGAAAGGTTCTCAGTCGAGGGTAGGGTTCCCCTTGGAAATCCCGCCACTTTCTCTTCTTTTCGCATGGTCCGAATAGTGATAGAGAATTCTGAAGATCGATCTCCCAGGTAAGCCGGCCAGCGACCACACGCCCGGGCGAACAGGCACTATTCATGTCGAGACCTACTCAGCATCTCTTGCTGTAACGGTTTTGTCACGTCACGTCTGCTCGCATTCGATAGACTCCTGGAAAGACAGGGAGGGGCGGGACAATGTTCATCGATTACCTGACCATCATGATGGTCGCTGTCGTGGTGGGGACGTTGCTGGCTGCGTGGTATGGGTGGCGCTTTGTTGATGCTCCCGCTGAACTCGTGCGGCCCTGGGGTTGGAGTTTCCTGGCGACCGGATTGCTCCTCGCGATACCGGCCTTGCATCTGACGCTCAACTTGGCCGTTGCCGGGTGGTAACGACATCATCATGGGTGAGCCAGCTCTTTACTTCGGGGTGCTGCTGTCGCTCGCTGGGCTGATTATCTTGATTGGGCACGATCTCCGGCCACTGGCCTGGCTGAGTCTACCCGGAGGCATCGTGCTCGTCGTGATCGCTGGCGCCATTCTCCAGCATGGGCTCACGCGCAGCCCAGCGATGTGGGCGATCGCCTATGGGACGATCGGGATCGCCGGCATACTCGTGCCGGTGAGCTTCCGCATTCCGCCCCTTCGCCTGATCGCTGCAGTCCTGCTCGTCGTCGGCGCAGCGATCTTCGCGATCGGCGCTGTTGGCGCCTATCTCGAACATCCTGGTCCGGATAATTTCGGACAGTGGCGGCCACTCCCGCTGCGCTCCTGGGTGGGCTTCCGGTCAGCTGGCTGATCCTCGGACGAGGATCGGCGTGACTGGCCCCCTGCCTGGGCCAGTCGTCTTCGTTCTCGGGGCATGGCTCAGCGCAGGACTTCTTGGAGGCGACGGAGCTCGAAAATCTGGTCGCGCAGGAGGGCGGCCTTCTCGAATTCCAGCTGTTTGGCTGCTTCCTTCATCTGTCGCTCGAGATCGCGGATCAGCCGCGCAAGCTCGTCGGGCGCGAGTTCGCCGATGGCTCCGGCATGGGGCACAGGGACAGCGGCGTCGTACGGGGCGCGCTCCTCTGCTACCTGCCGAATGCGGTCCGTGAGGTCGCGCACCTGTTTGACGATGCTGCGCGGTTCGATTCCGTGTTGACGGTTGTAGGCCATCTGGATCTGGCGCCGCCGATAGGTCTCCTCGATCGCTTTCTGCATCGAGGGAGTGATCGTATCGGCATACATGATGACGTGCCCGTTCACGTGTCGGGCAGCACGACCGATCATTTGGATGAGTGCGCTCTCGGAGCGGAGATAGCCCTCTTTGTCGGCATCGAGGATGGCGACCAACGAGACCTCCGGCAGGTCCAGTCCCTCGCGCAGGAGATTGATGCCGACCACCACATCGTAGACGCCGAGCCGAAGATCGCGGAGAATCTCGACGCGCTCGATGGTATCGATTTCGCTGTGCAGGTAGTGGGTGCGGATCCCGATTTCCTTCAGGTAATCAGCTAAGTCCTCGGCCATCTTCTTGGTGAGCGTGGTGACGAGGGCGCGCTCGCCGCGCGCGACGCGTTCACGGATCTCGTGCAGGAGATCGTCGATCTGCCCCTTAGTCGGCCGCACGGAGATCTCCGGATCCAGGATGCCGGTGGGCCGGATCACTTGCTCGACGATCTGCTGGCTCACTTCCCGCTCCCATGGACCCGGTGTGGCGGAGACATAGATCACCTGGTTGATGCGCTCCAGGAACTCCTCGAACGTCAAGGGGCGGTTGTCGCGTGCCGAGGGGAGCCGGAAACCGTACTCGACCAGGATATCCTTGCGCGAGCGGTCACCATGGTACATGCCGCGCACCTGCGGGATCGCCAAGTGCGACTCGTCGATGAACAGCAGGTAGTCGTCAGGGAAGTAGTCGAGGAGCGTCCACGGTGGCTCGCCCGGCTTGCGTCCCGAGAGGTGCCGGGAATAGTTCTCGATGCCGCTGCAGTAGCCGACCTCGCGGAGCATCTCGATGTCGTAGCGGGTCCGCTGCTCGAGCCGTTGGGCCTCGAGGAGCTTCCCTTGGGCGCGGAGTTCGGCGAGGCGCTCCTCCAACTCAGCCTCGATACTCCGGATAGCTGCTTCCAGCCGTTCGCCACTCGTGACCCAGTGCTTAGCGGGAAAGATTTCCATCACCTCGCGTGTGGCCAGGATCTCGCCAGTCAAGGGATCGAACTCGACGATCCGTTCGACCTCGTCGCCCCACAGCTCGATGCGCACCGCGAACTCCTCGTAGGCCGGAAAGACCTCGATGAGGTCGCCGCGTGCGCGGAAGGTTCCGCGGACGAGCGTCATGTCGTTGCGGTCGTACTGCAAGTCGACCAGGTGGCGGAGGATCTTGTCGCGCCGGACGACTTGGCCGCGCCGCAAGGCGAGGATCGATTTGTCCCACTCCTCTGGTGAACCGATGCCATAGATACAGGACACGCTGGCGACGATGATCACGTCGCGCCGCGTCCGGACGGCGCGCGTCGCGGCGAGGCGCAAGCGGTCGATCTCGTCGTTGATTTCCGTTTCCTTTTCGATATAGGTGTCGGTCTGCGGGATGTAGGCCTCGGGCTGGTAGTAGTCGTAGTAGCTCACGAAGTACTCGACGGCATTGCGTGGGAAGAACTCGCGGAACTCCGCGTAGAGCTGTGCAGCGAGCGTCTTGTTCGGCGCGAGGACGAGCGTCGGCCGTTGCCATCGGGCGATGACGCAAGCCATGGTGAACGTCTTCCCCGTCCCGGTCGCGCCGAGCAGCGTTTGGTGTTTGTATCCGCGCTGGAGACCCTCCACTAACTGCTCGATCGCTTGGGGCTGGTCGCCGGTCGGTTGGAAATCAGTGACGAGTTCGAAGCGGCTCATCGATCGGTCTACACCTTTCGGCCCTGCTCGCGCGCATCAAGTATAGCCGCCGCTGCCGATCGATCCGCGTCGCTCGAGCTGGCCCCTGGCGAAGGACAGGGTGCAGTCGACTGCACTCGCCGAGCGAAGCCGACTCGCTCCGCCGTCGAGCCCATCGATGGATCGGGGTCGCGGTGCCCGTCGCGCGGCGGATGGGAAAGCGCGCGTCGGTCGAGGAAGCCCGCTGGTCGCTGCTGCCCGGACGTTCAGCGGCGGGCTGCGCGCACGCTGAGCGAGCTGCTGACCGCACGGCACGGAGGAGGACCGAGCATTGGTGAGTGTGCTGAGCGTCCCCCGACGCTTGTCCTGCGGAGGTTGCCGGCCATCATGGGTTCCTGGCTGTTACCGGACCTGGCGAGCTCAGTGCAGCAGACGAGGAGTCGACCAACTCGTTCAGAGTCGCCAGTAGCGCGACAAGACCTGACGAGCAGCCTCGATCGCTGCCTCCTGATCTGGGCGAAACTCGCGCTCTGCCTGCGGGAGCTCGCTCGTCCCCTCGTGCGGATCGGTGATGCCGCTCTCGCGCCCGATCATTCCCTCGATGACAGCCAGGGTGCAGAAGGGGACATAACGGAGGGAGTATCCACCCTCCATCAGCACGACCAAGCGTCCACCGCAGAGCTCGTCAGCCAGATCGCGAACCAGTCGCGCCATCGCGCGGTAACCGCGCATGGTGACCAGCATGCGCCCGAGCGGGTCCTCCATGCTGGCATCTTGTCCCGCGGAGACGAAGATCATCTCCGGTCGGAACTGGCGGGCGATCGGGATGACGATCCGCTCCAGGGCTGCCAGGTAGCCGCGATTGCCCGTCCCCGGTGGGAGCGGGATGTTCACCGTGGTCCCCTCGCTACCCGGCCCACCGACCTGGTCGACGGCGCCCCAACCCTCCGGGTACCAGTTGTCCTGATGGAGCGAGACGAACAACACCGAGGGGTCGTCCCAAAAGGCGGCTTGGGTACCGTTGCCGTGGTGGACATCCCAGTCCAGTACCATGATGCGTTGGACACCCCGTCGCTGGGCATGGCGGGCGGCGAGCACGACGTTGTTGAAGACGCAAAAGCCCATGCCCTGATCGCGCATCGCGTGGTGCCCGGGCGGCCGCAGCAGGCCGAAGGCGCACGAGGCGCGACCATCGAGGACGGCGTCGGTGAGCTCGAGAGCGGCACCCGCGGCGAGCAGGGCAGCTTCCCACGAGCCGGGGACGACCGGAGTCTCCGGATCGAGCCAGCCTCCGCCGCTGTTGGTCACCTGCTGGACGTGCGCGATGTACTCGGGCGTATGGTAGGCGGTGAGTTCGTCCTCCGTCGCCGGGCGAGCCGCCACCAGGAGTGCTCCCTCGAGTAGACCCGAGGCAGCGATGAGCTGGGCAGTCCGGCGGATGATGCGTGCGCTGGAGGGGTGCTCGACTGGATCGAGAAGCGAGCCGTCCGGCAAGCGGTGGGCATCGAGGCCCGTGTCGTGTTGGAGGAACCGTTCGTCGTAGCAGTAGGCGAGCGACATCGGACTGTTCCCTCCCATCCGGTCCCAGCACTGTCTTCAGCGACCAGCATGGCAAAGCGACCGCCACCACGCAAGTGCTATTCATTTGGCAGGAAAGATGGCTCCGCACGGAACGGTGTGGGTCGAGAGGTGATCGGGTGGATACCGGTCAGGCCAGCGGCAGTAGGTCGGAGGACGAACGGAACAGCCTAGCAGAGGGTGAGCGCGAGCGCATGCTCCGTGGCTGTTGCGAGGAGGCTGACGGGCTAGCGGCGACGAATCACCAAGAGTTGAGTCACGAGCACGATAGTCATGGAGACGAGGAGGACAAACGCGGCGACAGCATTGACGACGGGAGAGATGAGGAACCGAATGCGGTTGTAAATCTCCAGTGGCAGGGTCGTGATGCCCCCGCCGGTCACGAAAAAGGTCAACACGAACTCATCGAAAGACAGAGTGAAAGCGAGCAGCATTCCTCCCAGCACGCCTGGCGCAATGAGGGGTAGAGTCACGCGCCGGAACGTACGCCACGGCGTCGCGCCCAGGTCGAGCGACGCCTCTTCCAACCGAGGGTCGAAGCTGCTGAAGGCAGCGAGGACGAGGGCCAGGGCGTAGGGGAAGGCATGCACGATGTGGGCGAGGAGAATGCTCGGGTAGCCGAGCGGAACACCGACGCGTTTGAACCAGAAGACGAGAGCGATTCCGGTGACGATGCCAGGGACGACAATGGGGAGATAGAAGTAGGCTTGGAGAAAGCGACGCCAGCGTGGTGCGACTCGCTGCAAGCCGAGGGCTGTCGCCGTAGCCAAAGCAGCGGTGAGCAGTGCCGTCGTCACAGCGATCATGAAGGACCTTCGCAGAGCATCGAGAAGATCCCTATCGCGCAGCAGCTCACGATACCAGTCGACAGTGAAGCCGGCCGGCGGAAAGGACGTGAGTCCCGTCGTATTGAATGAGGCGATGATCACGACGAGAATCGGTGCAAAGAGATAGGCGTACACGAGGAGCGTGAGGAGACTGAGCATCACCGTTGTCAGCGACGATCGGTGCCGCACGCGAGGTTTTGCCACAAAGCTACTGACCCACTGCTGTCTCATTGAATCCCTCGAGGCGCGCGAACCGGAAAAGCATGACCAGGCCAAGCAAGACCACGAGCGTTATAACGATGGCCAGAGCCGCTCCGAACGGCCAGTTGAAGGCCTCACCGAACTGATCGGCGATCAGGTTGCCGATCATCAGATCACCTGTCCCCCCCAAAAGTTGAGGTGTGACAAATGATCCAAAAACCGCGATGAAGAACAGGCTACCTCCAGCAACGATACCCGGCAATGTCAGAGGGAGGGTCACGCGCCAGAACGTGCGCCATGGGGGAGCACCGAGATCGGCTGATGCTTCGAGGAGGCGGGTGTCTAACGAACGCGTCACGGCAAAGATCGGCAAGATGACGAGCGGCATATAGACGTGGATAAAACCGATGAGAACAGCAGCGCGGGTATACAGGAGGTCCAGCTGCACACGTCCGGGAAGCAGCAAACTCAAGACACTGTCGAGGAATCCGCCGTTCTGTAGGAAGCCAATCCAACCGTAGGTGCGAACGATATAGCTGGTCCAGAATGGTACGAGAACGAGCAAGAGACCGGCCGGCTGGTAGCGGCGTGGGACCAGTCGTCCGAGCGTGTATCCAACCGGATAGGCGAGCAGAAGTGCAATTGCCGTACTGGTGGCGGCGATTTCCAAAGAGCGGAAAAAGACGCGGCGATAGATTGGCGACGAGATGAGACGTCGATACTGCTCGAGCGTTCCCTCGGCACGCATCAGGCCAGTAATGGGATCAGTCGAATAAAAGCTATAGACCGCGATAAGCAGTAAGGGAAGCACGAGGAACAAGGTGAGAAGAAGAAGCGCTGGGAGGACAAGTGCCTGGCTGGGAGAAAGGAGACGCTTGACGCGCGCGCGTTCGGGATGCACTCGCACAGCCATCACGTCACTCCCGCACGACACACAGATGGTCGGGGAGAAGAGCGACCCCGACCGCGTCGCCGAGTTGTGGCGAAGGAACAGTACCGGTCGGTATGTCGACGTTGAGAGCGGTATCGGACCCAAGAGCGACCCGCACTGTCATGACGGCACCCCGATACACCCGGTCGATCACGGTGCCTTGCCACACACTCTCATGACAGTCTGGCGCAGTCAATCGGAGCCAGTGCGGTCGTAAGACGATGAAGACCGTGTCCCCTGCCTGGAGACCGGACTCGTGCACGGTGATCGATTGCCCAGCAACCTTGAGGCAGGCTCCTCGGCTGTCAGCAGCGCAGACCGTCGCCGGCAGGACGTTGGCAGCACCGAGGAACTCAGCGACGAAGCGGGTTTTGGGACGCTCGAACAGTTCTTCCGGTGGACCGAGCTGTTCGATCCGACCGTGATTCATGACAGCGATGACATCCGACATTGTCATCGCTTCTTCTTGATCGTGGGTCACGTAAATGAAAGTGATACCTACTTGTAACTGAATGCGTTTCAATTCGAGCTGCATCTGCTGTCGCAGTTTCAAGTCAAGTGCTCCGAGTGGCTCGTCGAGCAGCAGAACTGCTGGTTCGATCACCAGTGAGCGTGCGAGAGCGACGCGCTGCTGCTGTCCACCCGACAGTTGACGTGGGTAGCGGTCGCCAAAGCCGCTGAGCGAAACGAGATCGAGCATCTCGCGTACGCGCCGCTCGATTGTGTGTCGATCCAAACCTCGTTCGCGGAGCCCATAGGCGATGTTTTCTTTCACCGTGAGGTGAGGAAAGAGCGCGTAATTCTGAAATACCATGGAGGTAGGGCGACGGTAAGGCGGTGTTCGTCCCATCGGTTGCCCACGGATAACGATCTCGCCGGCATCTGGGTATTCGAAGCCGCCAATCATCCGCAGCGTGGTGGTCTTTCCACAACCCGAGGGACCCAACAAAGTCAGAAATTGGCCCCGAGCCACCGCGAGATCCAGGTGGTCGACAGCGATCAGCGAGCCGAATCGCTTCACCACACGTTGAAGCTCGACGTCGTACTGCACGTCCGATCTCGTCAATCCTCGCACTCCCGCAGGCAGACTTGTCAGGCGAGCTTTACCTCGTTCCAGATTTCGCTGGCCTTCTGCAGCACTTCTGCCGGAGCCAAGTCTCCCAGAATAAGCTTGGCTCCCGCTGGTGGCTCGAACCGCTTCAATTCGTCTGGTGCAAGCTGCTGCCGAGCTGCAGCGTTCACGGCATCGTACCGCATTCCTCGCAGCTGCTTGAGCTGGATATCCGGTCTCAGCAGAAAGTCTATAAATTTGTGAGCATTCTCCACGTTCTTCGCTGTCTTGGGAATGGCAAACGTGTCAATGAAAATGAGTGCGCCTTCCTTTGGCACAGTCCAGCCGACAGGAGCCCCGAGATCTTGGGCCATGCGTACCCGTCCGTCGGTCAATTGTCCGACGACTGCTTCCTTATTGATGAAGAGTTCCATGCCATTCTGGTAGTCTTTCCAGTACTTTTTCACGAGCGCCTTCTGCTCGATGAGCTTCTGCCGAATCTCGTCCCATCGTGTCGGTCGCAGCGGATCATCGCCGATCACGAGTGCAGCGTAAGCGACGCGCGAATAGGCGTTGTCATGCAAGGCGATCTGTCCGGCATGGGTCTTGTCCCACGTGATCGCCCACGAATCGGGGGGGCTACTGAAGACATCGGTGCGATAGGCTAACGCGTAGAATACCCGGTCGAACGGCACTGCATAGGTTTTGCCTTCTTTCACGTAGTAATCGAGATTTTGATATTCTGGCAACAGATTCTTGTAGTTCGGGATTTGCCCGAGATCCAGAGGAGTGAGCAGGTCAGCAGCCATTGCCCGAATGACATAGCTGGTCGAGGGTATGAAGACATCCCAAGACTCGCCCGCTTGGAGTTTGGCCCACCATTCATCGTTCGACGCATACGCGCCTAGATACTTCACCGTAATGCCGGTCTCCTGCTCGAAGGCAGGAATCACGTCCTCCTTGATCCACTTCTGATACCAACTGTAAACGACCACTTCTCCTCGTCCGCTGCTGCCAACGTTGGTGCTGCCAGCGGTAGTCGGCGCTGCAGTCGGGCTCGGCGCGCTCATCGCGGGCGTGGGGGTCACCGATGTCCCGCCACCGCACGCGGCGAGGAGACCACCCACTGCGGACAAGGCGAGCGAACCTGCCACCGCACGCAGGAGATCCCGCCGTCGCAGCCGTGCCGCTTCCGGTCGTCGCTCGTAGACTCTCATGGTACCCTCCTCCACGTAAGGACTGGAATCTGATAGCGCCGTCTCTTCTGTCTCTCCAGTGGAATCCGAGTCCATGGCAGGTTCTCCCCTGCCTCCCTTGCTCTCTCGTTCGGTCACGATCCCACCATACCGTCTTACGAATCGTGCGCTCGCCGGGGCTCGAATTTGCTACCCTCACCGACTATACGGATAGAAGCGAGAACTCGCAAGCAGCGCGTTCAGCTCTCGTGACCAGCTTGTCCTTGGCCTAGACTGAGGATTGAAGAAAGTGGATAGGATATGGGTTCGCCGCATTTCGTGGCAGTCGCTCCGATGCAGGAAAGCGGTATGCGGTCCGAGTTGGGAGCCAACGCGCCGCGCAGCTGTGGGCAGGTCGGCGGCGTCAGGCGCAGGAGAGCTGTGTGCAGGCCCCAGGCTCTTTCCGCAGCGTCGTTCCTGTCCGAGCGACCAGCAACGGCAGGGCGACTCGTCACCGACACTGTAGTGAGCTGAAGACGGTTCCGACGCGTGCCGATGGCGCGCAGCCTCTGACAAGCCGGAAGATGCCGAGCAATCGAGTTCCTTGCTCGATCGCGTGCTCGACTGTCGCTTGCCGCCGTTGCAGTCATGCTAGACTGGCGCGGGTAACTCGTGCGGGAGCGGTCGTCCCACGGAGGGAGGCAGAGCAGGATGCCGTGGCCGCGCGTCGCCATCGACCAGCCTGATCGCAACAATGCCGTGGGCGCTCTGGCCGCGATCCAACGCTTGGAGGCGGCCGGAGTACCTGCCCTCTGGACCGTGACTGGTGGCCGGACGATCGATGCCTTGACCGTCTACGGGGCCGCCGCCGTACGATCCGAGCGGATCATCCTGGGTACGGGAATCATCCCGACCTATCCTCGCCACCCGTTCGTGACGGCGCAACAGACACTCGCCGTGCATCAGTTGGCGCCAGGCCGCATTCGCTTGGGACTCGGGCCGAGCCATCGGCCGATCATCGAGGGCTCGCTCGGTATCCCGATGGAGCGCCCGCTGGCGCATCTGCGAGAGTACGTGACGATCGTGCGCGGTCTCCTCTGGGACGGACAGGTCGACTTCCAAGGCGAATTTTTCCGAGTCCGGCAGCGTCTCCCGGAGACCGCACCAGTGCCGATCTACACCTCCGCGCTGCGCCCGAAAGCGTTCCAGCTCGCCGGCGAAATCGCCGATGGCGTGATCTCCTGGATGTGCCCGCCCAGATACATCCACGAGCGCGCGGTTCCGGCGCTGGAGAACGGTGCCCGCGCTGCCGGACGCACCCGCCGGCCGCGTCTCGTCGTGCAGGTGCCAGTGGTGATGACGACCGATGTCGCGGTCATGCGGGAAAAAGCACGACCAGTCGTCGGTCTCTATGGGCGCATGCCCTTCTATGCCCACATGTTCGAGACGGCCGGGTTCCCGCTGGAAAACGGCACTCCGAGCGATGCCCTGCTCGACCATTTGGTGGTCTGGGGTGATCGGGACACGGTAGGAGAACGGCTGGCGCAACTGCTCGAGGGTGGCATCGACGAGTTGCTGACGATGCTCATCCCAGTCGCCGACCACCTGGCCGAGGAGGCGGAGCTCGCCGCCGTGCTGGCAGCGCTCGACCGGCGCTTTGGCTGGAGCGAGTGACGATCGGGGCTGCGCTGCGGTAGGATAGAGCGGGCGTTGTGGCCGCGGACGGGAGGAGAAGCACGGTCATGGCGGACAATCCGGCGATGGTTTCGATGGGGATCTTGGCGCTGTTCGCCGCGCTGTGGAGCGTACCCGGAGCGGTTCGTGCGCGACGACTGGGGCTCCCGCGCTTGGCAATGATCGGATGGATCGCGATCGCGGTCATCGTGGTCATGGCTGTGATCATGATCGTCGTCGGTCTCTTCGGATGACCTGGTCTCGGGCAGCCAGAAGCTGATCGCCGGCTGGAATGCTCCAGCCGGTTTCTTCTCCCCGGCACGACTTTTCTCCTGGCTGGTGACGGATGCTCGGTATTCCACCTCCGATGTGGCACGGATTCTGGCGCGGTCCCGAGGCGGAGCGGCGGGTATCGTTCGACCGTGCGCTCCTCCGACGCGTCCTGCACTCGGCTCTTCCCTATCGCTGGTCGATCGGCCTCATGGTCTTGGCGATCCTGCTCGCCTCGGCTACTGAGGCGCTCCAGCCGCAACTGGTGCGGCTCCTCGTCGATCGTGCGCTCCCGGCTCCTGGGCGACCGGGTGACTTCCTCTTGCTCACGCTGCTCAGCATCGGGATGGTGGCGTTGCCGTTCTTCGGTGGCCTCATCGGGGTGTGGCAACGCCAGTTGAGCGCGCGCGTCGGGGAAGGGATCATCTTCGATCTCCGTGCTGCCCTCTACGAGCGTCTCCTGCAGCAGGGCTTCCGGTTCTTCACTGGAGTCCGGGCGGGCGAGCTCGTCTCGCGTCTCACTAACGATGTCGTCGGTGCCCAGCGCGCCGTGACGAGTACGGTGACCAACTTGGTGAGCAATGTCGCGGTGATCGCTGTCTCGCTGGCCATGATGCTGGCCATGGACTGGCGCTTGACACTCTTGGCCTTTCTCGTTTTTCCAGTACTCGTCTTGCCCACCCGTCGTTTCGGGAATCGCTTGCGTGCATTGACGCGAGCACAGATGGAGCGGAATGCCGCGATGACGGCTCAACTCACCGAAACGCTGGGCATCAGTGGGGCATTGCTGGTCAAGCTGTTCGGTCGCCGCGCCGATGAGGTGGCACGATTCCGCGAGCGAGCAGCTGCCGTGCGCGACATCGGCATCGAGCTGGCTGTCGCGGGACGCTGGCTCATGGTGTTCTACGGGATGGCCGCAGCGGTCGGCACAGCGGTCGTGACCTGGTCCGGAGGGGTGCTGGCGCTCCGCGGCGGCCTGACGACGGGTGAGTTGGTGGCCTTCATCGTGTATCTGGCGCGCCTCTACGGGCCAGTGACCGCGCTGCTCAACACCCACGTCGATCTCGCGACTTCGCTCGTCAGTTTCGAGCGGATCTATCAGCTACTCGATCGACCGATCGAGATCCGCGAGCGCGAGAACGCTGTCCGCATCGAGCGCCCGCGTGGCGCGATCGCGTTCGAGGACGTGTGGTTCAGCTATTTGGCCGAACCGAGCGAGCCGAGCGAACTCCTTCCCTTGGCGGGGCGCGACGGCGCGCGGAGCGAGTCGCTGCGCTATTGGGCGCTCGCCGGTGTTTCCTTCCGGATCGAGCCGGGTCAGCTGGTCGCCTTGGTCGGCCCGAGCGGCGCCGGCAAGACGACGGTCACGTATCTTCTCGCCAGGTTGTTCGATCCGACCCGAGGCCGGATCACGCTCGATGGGTACGATCTCCGCGAGCTCGCGCTCGACACCGTGGCTCGGGCGATCGGGATGGTGACGCAGGAGCCGTATCTCTTCCACGATACCGTCGCTGCGAACCTGCGCTACGCGCGGCCGGAAGCGACGCAGGCAGAGCTCGAGGCCGCTGCGCGGGCCGCCCAGATCCACGAGCGGATCCTCCAGCTCCCGCAGGGGTACCAGACGGTCGTCGGCGAGCGAGGGTATCGCCTCTCCGGTGGAGAAAAGCAGCGCCTCGCCCTAGCACGCCTCTTCTTGGCCGATCCACCGGTTCTCGTGCTCGACGAGGCGACCTCCTCGCTCGATTCCGAATCGGAGCGCCTCGTGCAAGAAGCGCTCGCGACCCTGATGCGTGGCCGGACCACGTTGGTGATCGCCCACCGGCTTTCCACGATTCTGGCGGCCGATCGCATCCTCGTCATGGAGGGTGGTCGGATCGTCGAGCAGGGGACGCACGACGAGCTTCTGGCGCAGGGTGGACTCTACGCGCGTCTGTACCGCTTGCAGTTCGCGGTCGAGCCAGCAGCCTAGCGCTCGGAGCCTGGCGATTCCACGAGCTCATCGCGCTCGAGGGCGCTGCGGAGTTCCTCGGCAGTCGCCTGGGCATTCCCGAATTTCCCGATCACGATGCTGGCCGCCAGCTGAGCCAGGGCGAGCGCCTCGCTCGGTGTCGCCGCGCAAGCCAGCGCACCCGCGAGGACGGCCAGGACGGTATCGCCCGCGCCGGTGACGTCGAAGACGGTTCGGACGGCGGGCGGCGGGAACTCGCGATATCCCTCGGCGGTGACGAGGGCAGCACCCTCACCGCCCAGCGTCACGACGAGCGCCTGGCAGGCGAGTTCCTGCCAGAGCACCGGCAGCGTTCGGGCCCGTTCCGCCCGATCGGCGAGCGAGCGTTCGAGGAAACGCTCCGCCTCGGCACGGTTGCACTTGATGACCGTGGCCCGACGGAAGGCATCCAGGCGACCTTGCGAGTCGACCGCGGTCAGCTTGCCGGATGCCAGAGCCGTGGCGATGACTCGGGAAGTCAGTACGCCGCTCCGGTAATCGGAGAGGACGATGGCGTCCACGTCGGGTGCAGCGCTGGCGATGGCGGAGACGAGCTGCTCCTCCTCGGCCGGGCGCAGGGGCCGACGCACCTGACGGTCCACGCGGACCAACTGCTGCGGGAGAACGTTGTACGGCCCGGTGGCGACGATGCGGGTCTTGACGGTCGTCGGGCGCGTCGGATCGACGACGATGCTGTCCACTCCGACGGCCCGCTCGACGAGCAGCTGGCGCAGGAGCGCGCCTTCCGGATCGTTACCGATCACGCCGGCTTGCTGGACGTTGGCGCCCAATGCGACCAACGCGAGTCCGGGTGCTGCCCCGCCGCCTGGCCGATGCTCGATCTGCCGCTCCTCGAGGACGAGAACCGGTGCTTCCCGCGAGATGCGTGTTGGTTCGCCGAAGATGTACCGATCGAGATACAAGTCACCGACGACCAGGAAGCGTTTGGTCGTCACCTCGTCGAGGATCCGCAGCAGGCGTCGGCGCAGTTCGCTCATCGTGCTCCCCGGAAGCGGATGAACGGGATGAGAAGCGCGAGCGCGGCGAACAGGAGGTCGGGGATGGGACGGAGCTGGAGGGCAGCGATGAAGCGGGGATCGTTCCATCCGCTCGGAAGCCCTGACGTCTCGAGGCCGAGTTCGGCGAGCAGGAGGAAGCGCGAGGTGAGGAGTCCGACCGCGACGCAGGCGATTCCCACTGCCTGGAGGGCCTGCCCACGCCGCAAGCGGGCCGCGTTGGCCATCGCTTCGGCGACACCGAAGCCGAGGAGGAGCGCCAGGTAGAATTGCCACTCCGGAATGCGACTCCAAAGCCAACCGACGACGAGGGCGACGAAGAGCCCAGCGACCGCTGCCCGCACGAGGAGCGAACCAGGGAGGTCACTCCACACGCGACTCGAGAGCCCGGCGCAGGTAGGGCAACGGTACCCGACCGGTGTTTCGACCATGCAGCGAGGACAGATCGGTGTCCCGCACTTGCTGCAGCGGAGACGCGTCGAAATCCTGGGGTGACGCGGACAGGGCTGTTCGTCCAGCAGGCTCGTCACGGTATGGCCTCCGGTTCTTCCTTCTCCCTGCCGGCGAGCCGTCTTGCCAGTCCATCGGCGAGGGCGAGGACCGCGAAATACGGCAACGCCAGCTGCCGTCGCCACCGCCACGGCTGCCGCAGCAAACGATACAACCATTCCAAGCCGAGTTGCCGGACGAGGCGCGGGGGACGCGGGACGATGCCGGCGATATAGTCGAAGGTTCCACCGACGCCGAGGGCAACCCGCACGCCCGCCGCAGCGAGTTCGGCGCGATGTCGAGCGATCCAGCAGTCCTGGGCCGGTGCCCCATAGGCGACACAGAGGACCTCCGGGCGAGCCGCGGCGATGCGCGCGAGTGCCTCGGGGGCATCTTCGGGGCGCGGCGAGCCAGCCCAGGTACCGACGATGGTCGCTCCAGCCGAGCGAGCCAGGATGGCTGCCGCACGCTCGGCGACTCCAGGCGCTGCACCCAGGAAGAAGAGGCGGACTTCGGTCCTGGCCAACGCTTCGACGAGGTCGACGCCGGTCACCCGCCCACGCAACGGTGTCCCGCGCCAATGGGCCGCCAGGATCAGGCCGATCCCATCCGGTGTCACCAGCGCGGCCTGTTCGACGACGGTGCGAAAGGCCGGGTCGCGACGAGCGACCATCACCATCTCCGGATTGAGCGTGATCACTTGCTGCAGGTCGCTTGCCTCCCGGCTCCAAGCACGGATGAGCTGGACGGCTTCCGCGAGTGTGACGTCGTGGACCGGCAGGCCGAGGATAGTCACACAGCGTGGTTTCCAGCCGGTGGGTCCCAGTCTCTCGGTCATTCGGCCCGTCGCGTTCTCCAGTCGCACTCGACTTCCGATGGTAAGGATACTGGTCGCCTTTTTCGAACACGAGCTGCTTCTCGTATACTGGAGCTATCGACCGAAAGGGTGGGTCCACGGTGAGCAGTGGAGCGGCAGTTATCGAGCGCCTCGGCGAGGGTGATCGAGTCGCTCGGCTGGTCGATCTTCTTTTGACGCTCGCGCAGTTCCCGAAGCGGTATACCCGTCGGGAGCTGGCGGCACGGTACCAGGTAAGCGAACGACAGATCGGCAAGGATCTCCAGTTCCTCCGCGAGCGCCTTGGCTTGGTGATCGAGCGCGCTCCTGGTGGCGGATACTACCTGGTCTCCGTTCCACGCCTTCCCTCGCTGCAGCTCGAGCTTCCTCAAGCGCTAGCGCTCCTCCTGGCAGCGGAAGCTGGGCACATGATTCCGGGCATCCCGTCTCAGGAGTTGAGTGCAGCGCTCGAGCGGCTCCGGGCCATCTTGCCAGACAAGATGCGGACACTCTTGGAGCATGCGTTCCAGGCGCGCCGACCGAGTCGACTGGACGAGCAGCGACGGAAGCGCTTGTTCGCTCTGTTGGAAGCGATGGCGCTCCAGCACACGGTCGAGATGACGTACCGGACAGCCTCGCGCGGGAACCAGCCGGTGAGTCGTCACGTCGATCCGTACTGCGTCGTGCCCTTCGGCCGCTCGTGGTACGTGATCGGCTGGTGCCACTTGCGATCCGCTGTTCGCACCTTCAAGGTGGACCGCATCGAGCACCTTCGGGACACGCGCGTACCATTTCGCGTCCGGCCCGAGTTCTCGCTGCGCGAGTTCTTGACCAAGAGTTGGGGGGTATTCGAAACGCGCGAGCTCCCGACCGAGGAAGTCGAACTCGAGTTCTCGCGGACGGCCGCCCCCTGGATCGCCGAAGAAGAGTGGCACCCGTCCCAAGAGATCGAGCCGTTGCCGGACGGGCGTATCCGGTTCCGGGTGCGCATACCGGTAACTCCCGATTTCGTCCGCTGGGTACTCAACTATGGCGTCGACGTGACAGTCGTCCGTCCGGACTCGCTGCGGGAGCAAGTGCTCGCGCAAGCGCGCGGAATCCTGCGCCACTACGGTGTCCGCGAGACAGGACAGCTGAGCACTGCCGAGGCCGCGCGATAGCGGAGTCAATCAGCGGCGAGCAGTCCCTGGGGCGGGGAGCTTGTCGGGGGCGCCGCGCGCTCGGAACGCGATTCCTCCTTCGGTGTGTCCGGTCGATGCTGCTCCTGTCCTTCCTGCTCGACTCGCTCGGTCGGATGTGATCGCGTCCGACTGTGCCGTGTGACGAACAGCCGGTGCGGTGGAGACGAGCGTCGCCTTCTTGCCAATGGTCTCCCTTCCTTTCTGCTCCGATCGAGGGTCAGTCGTGAACCAGCCGCACCGCTCAGTCGCGGGGTTGGTGGCTCGCGTGCCCGCGGCGGCTGAGTACCGCTGCGAGCGCGCCGAGCGCGAACAGCAGTGCTGACGGGATCCAGAAGAGCGAGACAGCGATGAGGCCGGCTAATGCCGCCAGAATCTGGAGTACCGCGCTGGTACCCGGACGGCTCAGAGCGAGGACTGCACCGACAAGACCGCATGCAGCGATGACGATGGCTCCCAAGCCGCCACCGAGAATCATTCCTGTGCCCTCAGCCGAGAAGGCCGCGCCCAATCCACCGATGCCGAGTGCGAGCAGGCCGGCGAGCACGCCGAGGAATCCACCCAGCAGACCGAAAACGAGTCCCGCGATCCGCACGAATGTCCTCCGATTCCTGTTCGATGCGCGAGGGGCGAGCCGAGCGGCCCGCCCCTCGCCTGACCGACTCATTGTGCGTCGAAGTAGAGCTCGGCGCTGGTCAGCGGATTCGGGTCGAACTTGAGGAAGAGCGGCTGGGCGTCCTGCGGGATCTGGAAGACGACGATCCCTTGCAGCTTCCCGCCAGGTCCGGCTTCGCCACTGAGGAGTTCGCCCTCCGCAAAGCCGGCCGCCATGATCTCGGCCTCGTGGTCGAACCCATCCTGCGTGCGCAGCGTCCAGTTCGTCGGGAAGAGGCTGATCGATCTCGGACCGGCATTCTCGAACAGGACTTGGACGAGCCAGAACTTCTGCCCTTCCTTGGGCCGGACGAACATGTTGCTGGACGTGGCGCCGTCCACGATAGCGAGGATAGTGACCCGGTAGACCTGCTTCCCGTCTGCGATCGCGCCGCTCTGACCGGGTGCCAACGGAACGTGCCGGTCGTTCTTGCTGGTTCCCCAGCTCTTTCCCGCTCGATCGCCCGGGGTTCCCTCCGGGGCGGCCGGGGCAGGCTGGCTCACTGCGCCGGACTGGACGAGTTCGAGCGCGTTCGGTGCATCGAAGTACAGTTCTGCGGCGGTGAAGGGATTGGGATCGAACTTCAGAAAGAGCGGCTGTTCCCCTTCCGGTAGCTCGAAGACCACGATCCCGCGCGCCTTCCCCCCGGGACCGACCTCTTGGGACAACCCTTCCCCTTCCGAAAAGCCGACTGGGGCGAAAACTGGCTCGTAGTCGAAGCCAGCCGTCGTGCGCAGCTGGAAGTTGCTCGCCGAGAAGAACTTCGAGCGGTCACCGGCGTTCTCGACGACGACGACCAACAGATAATACCGGTTCCCCTCTTTGGGCCGCTGCAGGGAGTTCGTCGACGTCGCACCATCGACGATCCGCTCGAGGGCGAGGCGATAAACCATCTTGCCGTCACGGAGTTCGGCCGTCTGCCCTTCGGCCAGTGTGGCGTGGACATCCTCTTTGCTCGTTCCCCAAGGGAGGGTCGGGGTGGCCTGCGGCGCAGGCGTCGCGGTCGCGGCGCGCTCACCCGGCGCGGCAGGACTCGTCGCTGGGGCTGCAGCCGTCATCTCGGCTTGTCCGCTCGCCGTCGCCGGAGTCGGTGTTCCCCCGCCTTCCCCGCCACCCAAGACCATCACAGCGATGAGCACACAGATCGCCAGGAGCCCGCCTGCTCCGATCAAGAGCACCTTCAGAAAGCGTCGCACCATCCACCTCCTCGTTCGGTTGTCGTGCAGGAGTTGGGCCCACTCCCTGTTGTCAGTATCGTCACGAGACGGGAACACAGGTGTTCCCGTGGGGGAGGGAGTTCGTGACGAGATGGCACGCTCGGGGTGTCCAGGCGGACTGCGGTGACGGACGGCGAGCATCTGTGGGGAGGGTGTCCACGGCAGGGGCAACGGCTCGCGAGCCCGAAGCGCGACCGGCGGCCGACCTCTCGCGACTACCCGCGTTCGCGGGTTGACGAGACGCGGGCGTCCGTCAGTGCGAGCCGATCTCCGCCCACCGAGGAACCGGACGGGACACGATCCGGTCGCACGCATCTGCGGAAGTCGCGCCATGCCCGCCGGGGAACAAGGCGCGCGATGGATGGAGTGCTGGATCGATTCCGTGCGAAACGGTCGTGTCCTGCTGCGGCGCTGTGCAGCGTATACTCGCCCGGGCAGCGCACGGGGGTGATCATGGGAGATGGCCGATCAGCGACAGTCCCGACCGAAACGGCTCGCAGCCGGGTGCTCCCGGTCTGGGAACTGACGGCCGTGCTCGGTCTGCTCATGGCGATGAGTGCCTTCGCCATCGACATCATGCTCCCGGCTCTACGAGACATCGCGTTCGCCTTCCGGATCGACGAGACGCGTGCCCAGCTGGTCGTGAACGTCTACTTCTTGGGGTTCGCGATCGGCCAGCTGTTCTTCGGTCCACTCAGTGACCAGATCGGGCGTCGTGTTCCCTTGCTCCTCGCTGCCGGTGGCTACGGGGTCGCCGTTCTCGCGATCCTGTTCGCGCCGACCTTCGGGCTGTTGCTCGCTCTGCGCTTCGTTCAAGGATGTTTCGCGTCCGGGCTACGCGCGACCGGAACTGCTATGGTCCGCGATGCCTTTCGTGGAGAGGCGATGGCGCGGATTCTCTCCTTCGCCTTCATGGTGCTTTTGGCGGCTCCCCTGTTCGCCCCTTCGCTCGGCGTCCTGCTCTTGCGCTGGGGATGGCGTGCTCCCTTCGCCTTCCTGGTGGTCCTCGCCGTGTGTCTGCTCGGGTGGGTGCTCCTGCGCGTTCCGGAGACGTTACCGCCGAGTCGTCGCGCTCGTCAGAATCCCGATCATCTCTGGCGTGCGGCACGCGCTTTCTGGGCAGCGAAACCGAGCATCGCCTTCACACTCGTCCTGGGCGCCAGCTATGGTGTGCTGCAGGCCTATCTGGCCAGTGCCCCGCAACTGGTCAAGGGGTACTTCGGATTTTCGAACGAGGCGTTCGCGCTCGCCTTCGCGGCTGGTGGCTTCGCGCAAGTGGTGGGGACGCTCACCAACGGCTCGCTCGTTACGCGGCTCGGACTCCGACGCGTTCTGCCGGCCGCGCTCGTGCTCCTCGCGCTGGCGACCACCGCGCTCGTCGTGACCAGCGCCGCGAGGCCGCAGTTCCTCGCTTTTTGGGCAGGTGTGGTGCTCATGTTTTTCGCGATCGCCCTGATCTTCCCGAATGCCAACAGCGCGGCGCTCGAGTCGCTCGGCCGGATTGCCGGATTCGCGAGCAGCCTCGTCGGCTTTGGGAGCACGGTGCTGGCGAGCATCTTCGGCACAGCGATCGGGCAACTCAGCGCCGGAGAGCCGCACCGATTCGCGCTCGGCCTGTGGCTGCTCTCCCTGTTCAACCTGGTCGTGCTGGCCTGGTTGTTCCGTCTCGGCTGGACACGCCAGCGATCAGCCACGCTGTGACACTCCGAGGTTCGGGGTTCGCAGCCAGGGATCCGGCGCTCACGCGACCGCAGCGGCGAGCACCAGGACGGAATCGAGACGAACTGGCAATTCTTCCCAGATCGATCCCCATTCGCGACCGCGCCACAGACGACCATCTCGGAGGCCGATGTAGAGCGTTCGTGGTTCCCCGGGTGGGATGAGCAGCGCATACGGCATCGAAGGGAGCGGATCCGGCAACCCTTCGACCGGTCGCCAGGGTTCATCGGCGATTCGCCGGAAGATGCGGGCGTGCGCTTCCCCCACGCGGATCGGGATCGCATCGCGGCGCGGCCCCGGACCGTGCGCCTCGCGTGGCCCGGGGGCGGCGGAAACGAACCAGAGAGCTGGATCGTCCGGTGGAGAGGCGAGTGCCCACACGTAACGACGGTCGATTCCCTCGTCCTCGGCGCGCCAGGTGTCTCCGGCGTCACGGCTGACCGCCACTCCACCGCCAGCCGCTTCGTAGACCAGGTTCGGTGCTGCTGGGTGCAGTAGCAGTGCGTGGCAGTCGAGGTAGCACCCGGGGCGTTGATCGGCCCACGTGACTCCACCGTCGGTACTGCGGAGGACGCCACCGAGCTCGATACCGACTAGGATCAGGTTCGGGTCCCTGGGTGAAACGGCGATCGCCCGGACGTGCGAGGTCCAGGGGCGCGGTGGAAACGACCAACTGGGAGCACTAGGCAATGCGCGGAGGCTGGCTGCCTCCTGCCACGATGATCCGTTGTCTTCGCTCCAGTAGAGCGCGCTCGGCTCGGCTCCGGCAAAGATGACCCCGCGCCCGCCGACGACGCGCGAGGGGCTGATCGCGACCGCGAGAACGCGCTGCGCCGGCAGCCCGGTCGCTTGCCGCCATGACCAGCCAGCGTCCTCGCTCAGGAAGAGCCCGCGATCGAAGGTGCCGACGACCAGCCGAATCGGATCCTGCGGGTCGACCGCGATGCATTGGGCACCGACGTCGCGCAGGAGCGGCTCGGCCCGCCAGCCGCGGGGCGACTCCCGCAGGAGGACGACATCGTTCCCGGTGATCGCGTAGAGTGTCGTCATGGCCGATCCTCCGGATGTCGAGTGGCGATGATGGGTTCAATCACCGGGGAGCCGTTCCTGGACGGGAGCCGCTTCGCTCTCGTAAGCGCCCCGCCAGGCATTCCAGCGGACCACGAGGACGTCACGCAGCATGAGGAGGGAATCGACAGCTGGGCGGACTTTCGAGCCCTCGACGTGTCGCCACGTGACAGGTAGCACGGCCAACCGGTAGCCGCGCCGGCGAGCGATGTAGAGCACTTCGACGTCGAAGCCGGTGACGCGCGGTCCGCGGATCGGGCGCTGACCATCGCGATAGAGCTGCGTGCGCTGGAAGAGATCGTGCGCGACCTCGCGCCGGAACCCCTTGAAACCGCACTGGGTATCCTCGATGCCCGGGAGGAGCAGCAACTGCACCAGCCAGTTGTACACCCGCCCCATAGCGTGACGGTGCCAAGGTTCGCCGATCCGCCGAGCTGCTGCGCCCTCCCGCGACCCGATGACGATGTCCCAACCCTCGCGGAGCAAGGCGAGGGCTGGCTCGACGTACTCGATGGGTGTCGAGAGGTCGGCATCGGTGAAAAGGATGAAGCGGCCGCGGGCCGCCAGGACACCGCTCCGCACGGCAGCAGCTTTCCCCTGGTGCGGTAGACGAAGCAGGACGAAGCGCGGATCGCGCGCGCTCCATGCCCAGACGATATCGGGCGTGGTGTCCTCGCTGCCGTCATCGGCGACGATGACTTCCCAGTTCCAGGGTTGCCTCGTCAAGTAGGCGGCGATGACCTCGAGCGAGCGCGGCAATCGCTGCTCCTCGTTGTAGGCGGGAATCACCAGACTGATATCGACCGTCATCGCTGGCTCCACGGTGCACCATCGGCAGCGATTGTAGCAGTAGCAGTTCCGTGGGGGAGCACCGCGATCACTTGTTCGCCATTCAGGGGAGCGCCTTCAGATACGCGAGGAGATCAGCGAATTGCTGGTCGGTCAGGTGCCAGCGAGGCATCGGCCAGGCCAGAGCCTCGCCATCTGGGCCGATGCCGTCCGTGATCGCGCGTCGGATCTCCTCATCGGACCGGTACTGTGGGCCACGGGTGCCGTCAGGCTCGACCATGCCGGCGGGATCGGTCAGATTCCGGTATCGGATATCCGGACTGACGAACATCGGCGTCCGCAACCCGCGTCCATCCGGACCGTAGCAGTCGGCGCAGGCTATCAGCATCATCGGTCCGCCGCTGGATGGAATCGGCAGACCGGTATCAGGGTCGGTGCCGGTCAAAAAGATCCACTGGCCGCGGACGACCGCATGGTCCGAACCGGGCGGTCGGGTCAGGACGGCGCTCGTGACCCCCAGGCCGGCGAAGCCCACGAGCAGAAGCGCGATTCCACTGACCAGAAGCGTGCGACTCACGACGAGCTTTCCCCGAGGAGATCCCGACGCATCGCTTCGTATTGCTCGCGGGTGATCTCTCCCCGAGCGTATCGCTCCTGGAGAATCTCCAGCGCGCGGCTCGTTCCGCTCCGACTGCCTGCTCCACCGGTCTGCGTGAACTGGCGGACCAGCCAAATGATGAGGAGAACGACGCCAACCAGAATCAGGATCCAGAACACGAGCATGACGAGCCCCCACCACCAGGCACCCCAACCCCACATTCCACCCCAAGGGCCACAGCCCGGGCACGGCATCAAGGCGTCTCTCCTTCCGTTCGAAACGCATTATACCCCAGGGGTGTATTCGGTCGACGCTTTAGCGACGAGCGTCTGACGCGGGCCCTGCGGGCAATCGATCGTTCCAGCAGGCACTGGCGAGGTCTTTCCGCTGCTCGCGCCGCTATCGACCGCGTTCAGGAACTCCCTTCGAGATCGCGGCGCATCGCCAGGTACTCCTCACGCGTCAGCTCACCACGCGCGTACCGCTCGTCCAGGATGGCACGTGCCCGGTCGCTGGTCACCGGAGCCCGTTCGCGGCTGACTCTCCGGAGCAGCCAAGCAAGCAGAAGAATCGCAGCAGCCACGACGAGTAACCAGACGAGCGCTTGGATGACCCCGATCCACATCCAGTCGGTGAAGTCGCGAACCGGAAAACGCCCTGGCCCATGGAACCAGCCGTGCATGCATTTCCTCCTTCCTCGGTCGAGCATGGCACGCGTTCGGTAACCGGAAGGTAAACGGGCACGGTCGGTGTCATGTCTCCCGAAGCGTTTCCGTCTATCCTGAAACCAGGGCCTCGCTGAGCAGGGTGGAGAACATGGGCGGGATACGCCGCGGACTGGTGCACACCGGGCTACTCGCGCTCGCGGTGCTCGTCGTCCTCGCTACCGTTCCCTGGTCGGGCGAGCACTCCTCGGGCCTGCCGGCCAGCGAGCAGCAGGGCGGGATCGTCGCCCAACCGGGTGAGAGCGACACGCTGCCGACCCCGGACGATCCAACCGAGGCGCTCCTCCGGGCGGAGCGACTGTTGGCGGCCGGATCGCCGGCACGGGCTTCCCGGGTCGTCGCGCCTGCCTTGGGGGCGAGCGATCCGACGTTGCGGACCCGAGCGCGCTTGGTGTTGGCTCGCGCGATGCTCGCTGGTGGGGATGCCGCGGCAGCGCTGGAGCTCGCTGCGGCGGTGGCACGGCAGGCTTCCGCCACGCGGGAGACGGGGTTGGCACTCGTGATCGCCGGCGAGGCGCTGCTGGCGCGTGGCCAACCTGACCGAGCAGCCGAGGAGTTCTTGGCTGCTCGCGCGTTGTTGCCTGAGATCGCGCCCTATCTCGAGTATCGTGCGCTCGATCCGCTCGTGCAGGCTGGTCGTGCGGACGAGGCGGAAGCGTTGGTCGAGCAGATCGTGGCGACAGCGCCGCTCCGGCGGCTCGCGGTGGCCGCCCTGGAATGGCGGCGTGCCCGGGCCGAACAGCGCGGCGATCTCCCAGTGCTCGGCGCGACACTCCATCGCCTGCTCGATCTGGCGACGATCCCCAGCTATCGCGCTTCGCTCTTGCTCCAGCGCGGTCGTGTCGAGCAGCAGCGCGGGAATGCGGCAGCCGCCCGGGCCGACTTCGCACGGGCGATCGACGAGGCACCGACCAGTCCGGCTGCCGCGCAGGCGTTCGACGAACTGGCTGCGCTCGGGGCAGCGGAGACGGTGCCGATCGAGCGACGCGCGGCGATCTTCTTCTCGGCGGGACGGTACCGGGAGGCGGTCGCTGCCTTCACTGCTCTCCTGGCGAGCGATCCGACGCGAGCCGAGGCCTGGTACCAACGGGCGATCGCGCGGGTGCGCGCAGGCGATCTCGTCGCAGGCATCGAAGAACTCGCCGCGATGGCGGATCGCTACCCGCAAGACGCACGAACGCCGGATGCCCTGGTGACCGCTGGGACGCTCCTCGAGTGGAGGAACGAACCGGCGGCGGAGGCGCTGTACCGCCGCGTCCTGGCACAGTATCCAGAGACGGTGGCAGCACGCGAGGCCCGTTTCCGGCTCGGTCTCCTCGCCTTTGCGCGTGGTGCGTACGACCAGGCCCGCGATCTCTGGCGCGTGGAGGCGGAGGCGGGCGATCCCCGCGCGGCCTACTGGTACGGCAAGGCTCTGGCAGCGAGCGGCGAGCCCGCCGAAGCACGCGAATGGTGGTCTCGCGCCTCTCAGCGCGATCCTGACAGCTTTTGGGGACAGCGGGCCGCGGATCTGCTGTCCGGCCGCACGGCGACCCTGCAGCAGCCGGTTGGATCACTCTCGCTCGACTCGGAGGCCGATGTGGTGCGTGCTTGGCTGGTCAGCAGAGGCGAAGATCTCGCTGCGGTTCGGCAGGACATCGACCGAACCGGTGCGCCCCGGCGGGCACTCGTGCTCCTCGATGCTGGGCTGCGAGAGGCTGCTGGCTGGGAAATCGATGCTGCCCGGGAGGAATTACGGGATCGGCCGGTGTCGCTCGCCGTCTTCGGATGGCTTCTCCTGGAGCGTGGTGAGGCAGCGTACGCCTATCGCATCGCAAGAGACCTGGCGACCGACGAACGAGTGCCTGAGCGGGTTCGGGCACGTTTCCTGGCGCCGATTCCTTATCCGGAAGTACTCGTTGCGGCCAGCGAGCGTTTTGGCATCGATCCCTTGCTGCTCGCCGCGTTGATCCGGCAGGAGAGCGGGTTCGAGCCGACTGCCGTCTCGCCAGCTGGTGCCCGCGGACTGACGCAGGTCATGCCGGAAACGGCAGCGGCCCTGGCTCGGCAGCTGGGCTTCCCCAACTGGGATCCAGCGGATGCCTTCCGCCCGCAGACGAGCATCGTGCTCGGGGCAGCGGAGCTTGCCCAGCGCCTGCGCCAATTCAGTGGTGACCTCGTTCTTGCCCTCGCGAGCTACAACGCAGGGCCGGGAGCCGTCCAACAGTGGCTCGCTGAACGACCGACCAGTGACCCCGATCTCTTCGTTGCGTGGATTCCGTATCGGGAAACGGCTGAGTACGTCCAACGCGTCTATGCCGGCTATCGCCGGTATCAGGAGTTGGCCCGCCTTGGCTAACGAGCGAGCCAGCGTGTCGCCTGTCGCCTAGCGGATCGCCGAACGACGGAGGGACACGGTTCGCGGGCGGGTAGGGTTCTCCTCGCTCGGCTGGTTCTCCCACCACAGGACAGCGGACGCTCAGCGAGCGTGCCGGGACACGGCTGGTCAGGCGGGTGTCGTGGCGGGTGAGCGCATCCGCGCCGGCTGCCGACGGCGGCGTAGAGGAGGAAACAGCAGGCCGGAAGGGAAGCCTCGTGACGGAGTCGCGCGAGCTTCCCGCGACGAACCGCCTCAGCGTGACTGCGCCAAGAGCCGCTGTCGCTCTTCCTCGATCACGCTCTCCTCGAGCTTCTGGTAGAGCGGGTGCGGAGTAAGCAGCGGGCGACCAGCCTCCAGCTCGCTCGGTGCCCAGCGATCTCGTCCCTCGCTCGCGGCTGGCCGATAGCGCAGCACCTCGTGCCCGCCGGTCTCCGGCCCGGGCTCGATCACGATGTCACCGAACAGCCGGTCGCGATAGCCGAGCAGGCGGTGCAGCTGCTCGCTGGTGAACGGAAGGATCGGGGCGAGAAGGAGCTTGAGCGAGTCGATGGCGCGCAGCGCGACGAAGAGGGTGGTCGCTGCGGCGGCGCGATCCTCCCTGATCTGGAACCAGGGCGCTTTCTCGTCGAGGTACCGATTGACCTCGCGGGCCAGCGCCATCGCTTCGCGCTGAGCCGCTTTCAGTTCGACGCGCGCATAGAGGTCACCGATCCGCTGGAATCCGGTAGCGATCTGGTCGAGCAGGAGATGGTCACGGCCATCGAGTTCGCCGGGTTCCGGCACGCATCCTTCGAAGCGGGCCTGGACGAAGGTCAGGATGCGGTGGACGAGATTGCCCCAGGTCGCCAAGAGTTCGTTGTTGTTGCGCTCGACGAAACCTTGCCAGGTGAACTCGCTGTCGCGCGTCTCTGGAGCGATGCTGGTGAGGTAGTCGCGCAAGGGATCGGGCGCATAGCGCGAGAGGAAGTCGGGGACCCAGATGGCCCAGTTGCGGCTCGTCGAGAACTGCTGGCCCTCCAAATTGAGGAACTCGTTAGCCGGGATGTCGTAGGGGAGATTGAGCGATTCGTCGTAACCCATGAGCTCGGCTGGCCAGATGATCGCGTGGAAAGGAATGTTGTCCTTGCCGATGAAGTAATAGCCGCGAGCCCCCGGATCCCGCCACCAGGCTTGCCAGGCCTCCGGCTGGCCCTCGGCGAGTGCCCACTCGATGCTCGCTGAGAGGTAGCCGATGACCGCCTCGAACCACACATACATGACCTTGTGCTCGTAGCCGGGAAGAGGAAGCGGGATGCCCCACTCCAAGTCCCGCGAGACGGGGCGCGGTTTGAGGCCATCTTGGATGAAGTTGCGGACGAAGTGCTGGACATTGGGCCGCCAGTGCGTCTGGCGTTCCAAATAGGCGAGCAAGCGGTCGGTGAAAGCGGGGAGATCGAAAAAGAAATGCTCGGTCTCGCGGGGAACGGGTCGTTGCCCGCAGAGCCGGCAGCGCGGATCGATCAAATCGATCGCATCGAGCGTTCGGCCGCAATGGTCGCACTGGTCACCGCGCGCGTTGGGGTACCCGCAATACGGGCAGGTACCTTCGACGTACCGATCGGGCAAGAACCGTCGATCGTACTCACAATAGAGCTGGGTTTGCGTCTGTGTAAAGATGTATCCCTTCTCGTACAGAGTACGGAAAATCTCTTGTGCGACCCGGAAATGATTCGCAGTATGCGTATGGGTAAAGAGATCGAAGGAGATCCCCAGTTGCTGATAGGTCTCCAAAAAGCGCCGGTGGTACCGCTTGAAGATCGCTTCTGGTGTCACACCTTCGCGCTCTGCGGCCACCGTGATCGGCGTCCCATGCGCGTCGCTCCCGCTCACCATGAGAACGCGGTTGCCGCGCAACCGGTGATAGCGGGCGAAGGTATCGGCGGGAATGTAGACACCGGCGACATGACCGAGATGGAGATCACCGTTGGCGTAGGGCCAGGCGACGAAGACGCCGATCGTTTCTGGCATCGTTCTTTGCTCCTGCCACTCTGCCGTCCCGTTCGCTTCGCCTTTCGATTAAAGCAGATCGCTGATGCCCTCTGACACACCGGTTCTCGCTGCCCGTGTGGCTGCATTCCTCGAACCCTTCCGGCGCGTCGCGAGCGCGGTGTCCGCGACCACATCCTGAGTACGACTGTACGAGCTCAGCTCCTGGGGACGATTTGGGTCGCGCCGCCTCTCGAGAAGGGAAGGTAGTTCACTGCAGTGATCCGGCGCGCCAGTGGCTGGGGTGGTCGTGGCTGCGCGCATCCTGCTCGAACCGGCTGAACCAGCGTTGCCCGCGGCGGCACGCATCCAGCGTCGGTGGTGAGGCGGCGACGCACTTCGGCAGCCCTCGATACCGTGCTCCTGCTTTTTCTGGCCTGAACTGCCCCGAGCGGTGCACGCCAACAGGAGGTCGTTCGCACCGAGCCGATGACGGGGTCACTCCGCCGGGCGCATTTCCTCGATGTCTCTTTCGGCGGATTTCGGTCAGCGCGCATCGCGGTGACTCGTCACATCGATCGTTACCGCGCACTCGGGCGATCGGGTATGTTGAAATGCAGTCATTGCTGACATGCTGGAGGACATATGGTCGACCGGCGACGGTTGGCAATCAAGGACAAGCTCTTTCGCCCATTCACCGATCCGAGCCGACTGGCCATCCTGGAAGTCCTCCGTTCGGCACCGGCGACGGTGGGGGAAATCGCTGTCTCGACCGGCCAGAGGCTCTCCAACGTCTCCAATCATCTCCGCTGCTTGCGCGACTGCGGATTGGTCGTGCGCCAGCGAGACGGGCAGCGTGTCCGCTACAGCTTGAGCGACCAGCGTGTCGCTACACTCTTGGAACTGGCGGAACGGGTGCTCGCGGAGAGCGCGACCGGAGTTGCTGCCTGCCCGCGTCATGATCGGGGCGAAGAGCGTCTGGAGGTCGGCGATGGCCGAGTCGGTGCGCTCCGCTGACGAACAGAAGCGCTGGACGACCCTCATTCTCCCGGTGGCGGAGCTGGATTGCGCGGAGTGCGCACAGCACGTCGAGCAGGCCCTCCGGACGGTGCCGGGCGTGCTCGATGTCGAGGGTTTCCCGGTCGCCCGCAAGGTCGCTGTCGTGCTCGATCCCACGCGAGTCGACCGGGTAGCGATCGCGCGTGCGCTGGCTCGCGCCGGTTACACCGTCGGCAGCGAACCGGCGGCGGACACCCAGCGGGCATGGCGCCGAGTCGCGGTGCTGAGCGGTGTCGCGGTCGCGGTCGTGCTGGGAGTCGTCGTGGCCGAGCTCGTGGGACTGGTGGAGCGCGCGAACCGGGTGATTCCTTGGCCGATCTGGCTACTCGGGATCGCGTTCGGCGGCTGGCCGGTTTTCCGGGACGTGGCGCGTGCGAGCTGGCAGCGGCGCGTCACCGCTCATACCCTAATGACGATCGGTGCGTTCGCCGCGATGGTGGTCGGTGCGTGGGCGGCCGCTACCATTGTCGTTCTGTTCATGCGTCTCGGTTCGGCACTCGAAGACGTGACAGGTCGGCAGGCCGGCCGTGCCCTGCGAGAACTCGCGGCACTCGCCCCGCAACTGGCGCGCGTGGAGCGGGACGGAAGCGAGCTCGAGGTGCCTGCCGGAAGCGTCTCACGAGGAGAGATCGTGCTCGTCCGCACCGGTGAAGCGATTCCAGTCGATGGGACCGTGCTGGAGGGGACAGCGCTCGTCGATGAGGCAGCGCTGACCGGAGAACCGCTGCCCCGTGCGGTCGCTGCGGGTGACCCAGTCTATGCCGCGACGGTCGTGCGTTCGGGATCGTTGCGGGTCCGCGCGACAGCGGAAGCGGCCGGCTCGACCTTCGCGCGGATCGTCCGACTCGTCGAGGCAGCGGAGGGACAGGCTGGACGATTGCAACGAGTGGCCGACCGCTTCTCCGGCTGGTACCTCCCGGTCGTGGTCGGAGTCGCCCTGCTGACACTGGTCCTGCGGCGGGATGCGTTGGCGGTCGCTGCGGTTCTCGTCGTGTCGTGCTCCTGTGCGTTCGCGCTGGCGACGCCGATGGCGTTCGTGGCGACGATCGGTCGAGCGGCGCGTCGCGGTGTCCTGATCAAGGGTGGGGCGATTCTGGAGCGACTCGCCCGTGCCGATGTCCTCCTCCTGGACAAGACCGGCACGCTCACGCTCGGTCGCCCGGTGGTGACTGACGTGGTGCCGCTGGCCGGTCGCTGCTCAGTGGAAGAACTCTTGAGTCTGGCAGCGGCAGCTGAACACGCTGCGACGCATCCGCTCGCCGAAGCCCTGCGCATCGCGGCGCGCGAGCGGGGAGTCGCTCTGGTGCGTCCCGAGTGGTCGGTGGTCGATCCAGGCATCGGGGTCCGCGCACGGGTGGCTGGTCGGTCGATCCAGGTGCGGGCACCGCACCCGGACGAGGTTTCGGTGCCGGAGATCGCCGCGTTCCAGGAAGCAGGGAAGACAGTCGTCATCATCGAGCGCGATGAGGAAGCGATCGGGATCGTCGCGTTCGCCGACGAACTCCGACCAGGGATCGCTGAGGCGGTCGCTGAGCTGCGTCGCTTGGGATTCCGGACCATCGAAATCCTGACGGGCGATCATGAGCGAGCAGCAGAAGCATTGGCTCGGCCGCTCGGGATCAGCTGGCGGGCTCGCCTCCTGCCCGAAGACAAGCTGGCGATCGTCGCGGCTTACCAAACGCAGGGGCATGTGGTCGTGATGGTGGGCGACGGCATCAACGATGCACCAGCTCTGGCCCAGGCCGATGTCGGGATCGCGATGGGGCAGCTGGGTACGGCCTTGGCGGCTGAGACAGCGGATGTGGTGCTCTTGCGCGAGGACTGGGCACGCATTCCCGAGACGATCCGTGCTGCTCGACGAGCTCTGCGGACGGCGTGGGTGAATCTGGCCGGGACGGCATTCTATAATCTGGTCGGATTGAGTCTGGCAGCGTTGGGTCTCCTACCGCCGACGCTCGCGGCGACGGCACAAGTCGTGCCGGACGTCTTCATCCTGGGGAACAGTGCCCGATTGGGTTTCGAGAAGCGATGACGGGGGGAAGATTCCCGTGGAGCCGAGACGCTCGGCCAGCATCCGACGAGCGGCGCTGCTCGGCGTCCTGTTCGGTCTTCTGACCTGTGCAGCACTCGCGGGGAGTCTCGCGTTGATCGGGCTCTTACTAGGATCGCTGCGCTGATCGTTCACCGTGCGGCAACGATCTCCGGTGCACGGATCAGGTAGGAGCAACAGGCGTCGCCAGTCGCCAAGTGGCACTGCCGTTCCACCTGAGCTCGGAGCAAGATGCGGTACAACTCCGCTTCCGCCTCGCAGGTTACTGGAAACTCAGCGGCGACGCGCCGGATCGGACAGTGGTACTGACAGAGACGGAATGTCTCGCCGTCCAACTGTTCCCAACTGGTGTAGTAGCCGAGGGCATCGAGCGTTTCGGCCAAGTATCGGACGCGATCACGCAATGTGGGAGTCCGCTCGAGTCGTTCGGCGAGTTGCTCGCCGAGCCGTTGCACTCGGCGGTGCAGAACCAGTTCGACCTTCTCTGATCCATCGAGCGTCTCGAGATCGTGGAGAACGTCACTCAGCATGGTGTCATAATGCTGGGGAAAGAGAGCGTCAGCGCGTTCGCTCAAGCGATAGAGGCGAGCTGGGCGACCGATCTTGCGGCGCTGGAGCGATGTGGTGATGAGGCCATCGCGTTCCAACGCGGTGAGGTGCTTGCGCACGGCCATGGAGGTGATTCCGAGTCGGCGTGCGAGCTGGTCGGCAGTCAACCCTTCGCTCTTCTTGAGCAAGGTGAGGAGCTGATCGCGTGTGGAGGGCCGATCGGGTACGATGGTGGTTTGGCGCATGGTTCTACCTCCCTTGTTTACCAAGCATAGCAGAACGGTAAAGAAAGAAGGAAGACAGCAGTGCATGCAGAAACGCGGCCTGCGCTCGGCAGAGACGATCGGCGGTAATCTCCACTGTTGGTCAATGACGGTTATTACGCCACGCGCCGGCGACTTCTCGGATCGAGAGCATCACGAACCGCGTCACCGATGAGATTCAGTGACAAAACGGTCAGTGTGAGGGCGAGACCAGGCAGGAACATGAGCCAGGGTGCCTCGCGGATGTACAGTCGAGCTTCACCGAGGATATTGCCCCAGCTCGGAAACTCTGGTGGAGGCCCGACACCCAAAAAGCTGAGTGTCGCTTCGCCGAGCACACCCTCAGCGAAAATGAACGTTCCCTGGATAGCGACCACTGACCACGCATTGGGAAGAACGTGACGGAGCAAAATGCGTACGTCGCTTGCACCGAGTGTACGGGCAGCTTCGACAAATTGATACTCCCGAACAGCGAGCACGATACTGCGGACGACGCGTGCTACCCGGGGGATGAAGATGAAACCGAGCGCGATAATGACGTTCGTGAGACTGGGACCGCGAGCCGCGACGATACCGATAGCCAAGATGATGCCCGGGAAAGCCATCACCGCGTCCATGATGCGCATGAGAACGGTGTCCAGCCGTCGATAGTACCCTGCGAGTAATCCAAACACGATTCCACCCAGCAAAGCGACGATCGCGACACCGAAGCCAGCGAGCAGCGACGTACGTGCTCCATAGAGCGTACGGGCATAGACGTCTCGCCCGAAGTTATCGGTTCCGAAGGGATGCCCTGGCATGGGCGGACTCAAACGATTGATCGGATCGACGCTCAACGGACTCTTGTCGGTCAATTGGCCAGCGAAAAGGGCGACGAAGAGGACCACGGCGAGGAGCGAGATACCGAGCACTCCACCAGGATACCGCCGGATCAGCAGGACGAGTCGGCGTGCTGGCGACCGGCGGGTGCGGAATGCTTCTCCCATGATCCTCGGTGTCGACGCTGTTGTGGTCACGCGAGTTCGCCTCCTCACTCAGCGTACCGGATACGCGGATCGAGAAAGGCGTAGAGAATGTCGATCACGAGATTGATCAGGACATAAAGGAATGCGATGAATAAAACGATGCCCTGAATGAGAGGAAAGTCGCGTCTCAGGACTGCCTGGATGAGAAGGCGCCCGATTCCTGGAATATTGAATACCTGTTCTGTTACCACTGCTCCACCCATCAGGATAGCGAACGTGAGGCCGATGACTGTCGTGAGCGGGATCAGGCCATTTCTCAGCACGTGTCCGAAAAGGACTCGCCGTTCACTGAGGCCTTTGGCCCGGGCTGTACGAACGTAGTCCTCTCGGAGCGTTTCGAGCACGACCGAGCGGGTAATCCGAGCCAGAAAAGCTCCCTGCCCGGCGCCGAGAGTGATCGCTGGCAGAATCATGCGGCTCAGGTTATCCCAGAGCCCCTCGTGGAGTGGTTGATACCCCTGTGGTGGAAGCAGGCGGAACGACACAGCGAAGACGAAAATGAGGTTGAGGCCCAGCCAGAATGTGGGCATCGAAATACCGATCATGGCGATGAGCATCGCGCCGAGATCGAGTGCTGTGCCGTGGCGAACGGCTGACAGGATGCCGAGCGAGAGGCCGATGACGATGGCTACGAGCGAGGCGAGAATACTGAGCTGGGCCGTCGGTGCCAGGCGCTCGACAATGGCTGTCGTGACTGGCTTATTGAGGAAGATGCTTTGCCGAGATCGCCGCGCAGCGCTCCTGCCACCCAGCGGCCGTACTGGACGTATAGAGGGTCGTTCAGGCCGAGTTCGCGTCGCAACTCGGCGATCTGTTCCGTTGTCGCGTCCGGGCCGAGCAAGACAGCGACGGGATCCCCCGGCGTCATGTGCAGCAAGAGAAACGTTGCCGTTGCCACGAGTACCATGACCGGAATGGCGAGGAGAAGTCGCCGCACGATATATGCCGTCATCGAGCACCCTCGCTCGGCTCACTACTTTCTCGGCAGACTGGTGCTTGATTGGACTCCGTCAAGCGAACCAGCAGTTCCAGAAGAACCAGTCCGGAAGATTTGCGTACCCCTGCAGTTTCTTCGTATATCCGCGGAGCGTCGCGCCTTCACAGACCTTGATCATCACCGCATCCTCCCACCAAACGCGGTCGAGTTCGCGAGCCAGTTCTTTGATCCGAGCCTCGTCCGTCTCTCCCATGAGCTGCTGGACCAACTGATCCCGCTGTGCATTTTCCCAAAAACCAGGCCAGGTCGGGTTCATGTAGGGTTGGAGAACTGGATGTTGGTACGACTCGTGACCGGTGATGAAGATATCCCAGGCATCGCGCTGGCTGCGGGTCTTGACGAGCGTCGCCCAGTCCATGACTTGCAAATCGATCGTCACGCCGATCGCTTCCAGCTGCTGCTTCAAGACGAGAGCCATGTTGTAGTTGTACGAGTATTCCTTCGTCGATAGCCAGCGAATCGGACGACCGTCATATCCTGCTTCGGCGAGCAGCTGCTTTGCTTTCGCGGGATTGCGCTGGTTGTAATACTCCGCTCCGCCGTCGGTATGCCAGGGTGTCTCCGGCGCCGACTGACTAGAGTAGAGACGATAGAATTCGGGACGCGAAAATCCCGCTCGGGCGACCGGCTCGACATCGACTGCTGCGAGAAGTGCGTGGCGCAACTTCGGGTTGGACATGATACTTTCTTTCGATTTGTTGAAATGTGCTCCGTAGAAATACTAGGGTAACGTAACCTGGAGCGACAAGTTCGGTTCTGCCTTAAAGGCGTCAAAGTTGTCGAGGCTGAGCTGTTCGGCAAAATCGAGCTCGCCGGTGACGAGTCCGTCACCACGAACAGCTTGCTCGGGAACCGGGATGAACCGGATTTCATCGAAGTAGGGAATCTTCGTGCCGCCGTATCCATCAGGGCCGCCATCGAGAGGCGTATAGTCCTCGTTGCGGACGAGCGCGATGTAGCGGTCCGGCAAGCGCTCCTTGAACTTGAATGGTCCCGTTCCGATGAATTGCTCCAAACCCTTGTCCGGGTAGGCTTCAGCAAGATCCTTCGGCATGATGAAGGAATCGACCTGGGCTAAGTAAATTCAGCGCGATACCGGTTGGCTCTTTGGACTCGAAACGAATGGTGTGCGAGTCGACCTTGTCGAGATTGGCGACACGGGTGAAGAGATTGCGCCCGCGCCCCGAGAGTTTCGAGTACCGAAGGAGCGAAGCGATCGCATCGTCCGCAGTCAGTGGCCGCCCGTCATGAAACTTCACGTTCGATCGGAGTTTGATCGTCAAAACTTTGTTGTTCTCCGTGAATTCGTACGACTCGGCGAGAAGAGGCTTCGGAGAGAATTGCTTGTCCCGATAGAACAGAGCCTCGAACATGTGCCAGGTAATGTTCGCCGCAATAGTCGCAGTGGTGAACTGCGGGTCGAGTGCCGGCAGTTCGCCGATGATGGCGACCCGCAGCGTTCCTCCACGCTTCGCGGCCGCTGCTGGCGTCGGGGAAGCGGCTGGAGTAGCCATGGTCATCGGTGTGGGTGTTGCCAGTGCAGCAGGTGCTGGAGCTGCCGTCGGGGATGCTTCTGGTGTGGCACCTCGGCATGAGGCGAGGAGGCCGGAGAAGACGGTGGTGTTTCCGACGAGGATCGCCCCACGGCGGAGGAGATCGCGTCGGGTGAGCGAGTGACCCTTGTGCATACTTTCCCTCCAATCGCGTTGCCCGACATGGTTCGCCGACTTTCCCTGGTAGTCCGCACACTACCCGAGAGAATCCTGGACGTTAAGACTGATCCCTGAGACAGGTGATGAATCCCGGCACGGCATGCATCTGTGGATTCGTCTCCCGTCCCTGCGCTCGTGTTCGAACGTTCTTCACGGTGGGGCGGTTTACCGGATGCCGGAACCCTTGTCAGCTGTCGATGGTTGTGGTAGAGTGGCCAGTGAGCGCTCCGGTGCGGTGAGTGAGCGGGGCGATGGGACAGCGAACGCGACAGGCCAAACGGATAACGCCAAGTCAGCCGCTCGGTCGGTGCGTTGCTGAGCCCGCGATGGTGATCCCCGCACCTATCCCCGCCCCCAGGTGCCTGGGGGCTCCTGCCGCAACCGGAAGCGCCTGCGGATGGTCGTGTTGACCTGACACGCGAGCGTCGAGCCGGAGCGGCGGTGGGCCCACAAGCTCACCGCCGATTCGTTTTGCGAGTCGTACAGGAGTAGGAGGGAGTGTCGAGCTATGTGCCCAGAGTGCGGTGCGGATCTCGGACTCAAGGACGTCGAGGTCGGGGAGATCGTCTCTTGCCCGGAATGCGGCGCTGATTTGGAAGTGCTCTCGGTCGACCCGCTCGAGCTCGGCTTGGCGCCGGCCGAGGAAGAGGACTGGGGCGAGTGATCATGAGGACGGTTGCACTCCTCGCTGAGCGGTTGCGGGTCGAGGAGCGCCTCCTGCAGCAGGCGTTCGCTGCCGTAGGCTGGGAGGCACAGCTGCGCGATCCGAGCGAGCTCGCGATCCCGCTCAGCGAGGAGGCGATCGATTTTCCAGCGGTCGCCCTCGATCGCGAACGAGCGACGAGCGAGGCGACGGCGCTGGCGGCCTTGCTCGCCGCGCGTGGCACAGTCATCGTCAATCGCCCAGCCACGACTCGCTTGCTGGCTGACCGGTTGGCGTTTCTCCGGCATCTCGTGCTGGCGCGGATCCCTACGCCGCCGACGCTGGTCGCCTTCGGCGAAGCAGCGACCTTCCGCGCGATCGAGGCGCTCGGCTATCCGGTCTACCTCAAGCCGCTGGTCGTCGATCTGCGCATGCCGATCGCCTATGTCGAGGACCCAGATGCTGCCGAGGCATTGGTCGAGCATCGGCGCGTGCTCGGTGACGAACGGGCCGTGCTGGTCCAGAAGGCGGTCGCCGAGCCAGAGGCGGTACGGCGCCTGGTGATCGTGGGGAACGAACTCGTCGCGGTCGTGCGTGGACGGGGAGAAGAGCCGCTGGCGCTGGAAGACCTTGCCCCGTGGCACGCATTGGCGTCGGCGCTGATCGGTCGGTTGGGCAGCGGCGTGTACACGATCGATGCTGTGATGACGCCAGCTGGGATGGTCGTCATTTCGGCCGAGAATCTGCAGGCGTTCCGCGATCTCGCCGAGTTGGGTGTGCCGGTCGCGGAGCGGATCGCCGCGTTCGTTCTGGAACAAGTGCGTGTGGAGCGCTCGGAACACGAGGAACCGCGATGACCACCGAACTCGCTGTCGAGGCGGCTGCATTTCTGGAAGCGTTCCTCCGGATCCCGAGCTTGTCGGGGCAGGAAGCTGCTGCCGTCGAGTGGCTCTGCTCGCGCATGAGCGAGTTGGGCTATGCAGCGGGACCCGATGAGGCCGGGAACGCGGTCGGGACCCGCGGAAGCGGGCCGCGCGAGTTGATGCTCCTCGGACATATCGATACCGTGCCGGGTCGGATACCGGTGCGCCAGGTCGACGGCCTGCTGTACGGGCGGGGAGCGGTCGATGCCAAGGGACCGCTGGCAGCCTTCGTCTTGGCGGGGGCACGAGTGCAGCTGCCGCCCGGTATCCGCTTGACGGTCGTCGGCGCGGTCGAGGAAGAAGTGATGAGTTCGCGCGGCGCCAATTGGCTGGTCGTGCATCATCCCCGCCCCGATGCCGTCATCATCGGCGAGCCGAGTGGATGGGATGGTGTCGTCCTCGGTTACAAGGGCTCGGTCGCGATCGAGTACCGCATCGTGCGACCGTCCGCGCATGCTGCTGGACCGAGCACGACCGCCGCGGAGGATGCGGTGGCGTTCTGGAATGCACTGGTCGCCTGGTGCACGGAGCAGAATAGCGGGCGCACGCGCGAGTTCGACCGGGTAACGCCGACCCTCTTGAGCATCGTGACCAACGGGGACGGCCTGACCGAGCAGGCCTGGCTGCGTGCGAATCTCCGCTTGCCCCCCGGCTTTCCGCCCGAGAAGGCGGTCGCTGCGGCCCAGCGGCTGGCTGGTGCCGGCGATGTCGTCACGACGGTCAATGCAGCGGGATTCCGCGTCGAGAAGCGTTCTCCGCTCGTCTCCGCGTTCCTCTCGGCGATCCGCGAGGTCGGTGGCGAGCCGAAGCTCAAGGTGAAGACGGGAACGTCGGACATGAACATCGTCGGACCAGTGTGGGGATGCCCGATCGTCGCCTATGGCCCAGGCGACTCGCGGTTGGACCACACGCCGAACGAGCATATCGCGATCGAGGAGTTCCTGCGCGGCATCATGGTCCTGCAGCGGGTGATCGAACGCGTGGCAGCCCAGATCGTGGGTGGGCGATGGGGGGACGAGTCGTGAGTGCACCGCGTATCGGTGTCTTGCTCTCGCATGTCCGGGAAGAGGAGAAGCTGCTCCTGCGTGCGCTCAGCGAGCGGGGAGCCGAGGTCGTGCGCCTCTACGACCGGCAGCTGGTCTTCGACTTGACGGACGAGCGGAGCTGGCCCCGGGTCGATCTGGTACTCGATCGCTGCATGGCGCACAGCCGGGGGCAGGTCGCGCTGCGCCTGTTCGAGTCGGCGGGTGTCCCGACGATCAATCGGAGCCAGGCGACGGCGATCGCTGACGACAAGGTGCTGACCACGCGGTTGCTCGCGGCAGCTGGTATCCCGACCCTCCGCACACTCGTCGCCTTCGACGTCGAGAGTGCGCTGGCAGCCCTGGAACGGCTCGGGTATCCAGCTGTCATCAAGCCGGTGACCGGTTCCTGGGGACGGCTCCTCGCTCGCGTCAACTCACCGACGGCGGCTCGCGCTGTGCTGCAGCACAAGCGGTCGCTCGGCTCTTTCCACCATGGGGTCTTCTATCTCCAGGAATACGTGGACAAGCCGGGCCGCGACGTGCGCGTCTTCGTGGTCGGTGACCGGGTGGTGGCTGCTTCCTATCGTCAGGCCGACCACTGGGTGACCAATGTCGCCCGCGGCGCGGTTTCTCACCCCTGCCCGGTGACACCGGAGCTCGCTGATCTCGCCTTGCGGGCCGTCCAGACGATCGGTTTGGAGATCGCTGGCGTCGATCTCGTCGAGACCGCGGATGGACTCGAGGTGCTGGAAGTCAACGGTGGTGTCGAGTTCAAGGGCCTGATGCGGACGACACATATCGATGTCGCTGGTCTCATCGCCGATTACGTGCTCGCGCGGGCGATGCGAGGAGCGTCGCCCGCGATCGCATTGAGTCGCTGACGCTTTCGCCGACGGGAGGGAGAGGCGGTCACGGATGGTCGTTTCGGTCGCGATCCTGGGTGGCTCTGGGTATACCGGTGGTGAATTGCTTCGCTTGCTGCTGAGCCACCCCGAAGTCGAGGTGAAGCAGGTCACGTCACGGTCGCGCGCGGGCAAGTTCGTGCACACCGTGCATCCGAATCTGCGGAAGCGGACGACGCTCAAGTTCGTCCCGCCCGAAGCGCTCGAACCGGTCGATGTGCTCTTTGCCTGTTTGCCGCACGGGGAAACGGCACCGATCGTCGACCGGCTTCTCGAGCTGGCGCCGATCGTGATCGACCTTTCGGCGGACTTCCGGTTGCGGGATCCGGCGGCCTACGCGCGGTGGTACCACTGGACGCACCCGAGGCCCGAGCTCCTGGAACGAGCCGTCTACGGTCTTCCGGAGTTGCATCGGGAGGAGATCCGCAACGCGCGCTATATCGCTTGCCCGGGCTGCAATTCGACCGCGGTCATTCTCGGTCTCGCCCCGCTGTTCCGGGCTGGCTTGGTCGACCTCGACTTGCCGGTCACCGTCGAGTGCAAGGTCGGCTCATCGGGCGCTGGTGGCGAGGCTGGGCCGGCCAGTCATCATCCGGAGCGGAGCGGCGTGATCCGCCCCTTCAAACCGGGTGGACACCGCCATACCGCCGAAGTGCTGCAGGAACTCACCGTGTGCGGGCGAACCCCCTCGCTCGGTCTGTCGGTGACGAGCGTGGAGGCAGTGCGCGGGATCTTGGCGACCGCTCACCTCTTTCCCAAGCAGCCGCTGACGGACCGTGACCTTTGGCAGGTCTACCGGGCAGCGTATGGGCAAGAGCCGTTCATTCGCCTGGTCAAAGAGGCCAGCGGTCTTCACCGCTATCCGGAACCGAAGATCTTGGCCGGTTCGAATTATTGCGACATCGGCTGGGAACTGGACGAGTTGCCCGGTGGGCGCCAGCGTCTGGTCGTGATGTCGGCGATCGACAACCTGATGAAGGGGGCGGCTGGACAGGCCGTGCAGGCGATGAACATCCGGCTCGGTTTCCCAGAGACGTCGGGGCTGGAGTTCCCAGGACTTCACCCGCTCTGATGGGGACGATGATGGAGCGTCGGTGGCTCAGGCTCGCGGTGCTGACGACTGGCCTCGTCGCCGGTGCGGTGGTGGCGCGCCGTCGGCCGTTCTCGACGCGACTCGCCTGGCTCCTGACACTGCCGGGCGTGCAGGCGATGGGGCGAGCGGAAGAGTTGGCTGCGCTGCTGGGTGTCCGGTCAGGGATGCGCGTGCTCGATGCGGGCGCGGGGCCAGGACGAGTGGCCTTACCCTTGGCCGAGCGGGTCGGTCTGGAGGGCATGGTGACAGTGGCCGATATGCAGCTCCGCGAGCAGGAAGTCGACGTTCGTCAGGCCGCAGGCGGCTGCTCGGCGTCCTGCCGGTTCCAGCATGCGGAGCTCGGTCGTGGGGTACGCTCGCGACCCAGAAGCCCGCTTTCGATCACCGCGTGTTGTTCGTCCCCGTACTCGGCGAGACGGGGGATGCGGGAGCGGCGTTGCCCGAGTGGGCAGCTGCCCTCCGTCCCGGCAGACGACTGGCGAACGTCGGGCACTGCGGTGGTCCGCACTTTATCCAGGAACAGCGGGGATAAGAGTTGGCAGAGGGTGCGGGGCGGCAACTGGCGACCGTCCGGCGATCCCTTTGGGGACTCACCACGATCTGGGAAATACCGGTCGAATCGATGACGAAGGGAGCGGCGTGACGAGGATGCTGGTCGTAAAGCTCGGTGGAAGCGCGGGAATCGACCCGAACGCGACACTGGACGATCTCGCAGCGCTCTGGCCAGAGCAGCGGATCGTGTTCATCCATGGCGCGAACGCGCTGCTCGACGAGTGGATGCGCCGGCTGGGGCGCGAACCCCGGCTGGTCACCTCGTCGACCGGACAGGTGAGCCGGTTCACCGACCGGGAGACGATGGACCTCATGTTGATGGTCTACGCTGGTCTGGTGAACAAGCGGCTCGTCGAAGGCTTGCAGCAGCGCGGCGTCAATGCGGTCGGTCTCACTGCGATGGACGGCCGGATCGCGAGCGGTCCACGCAAGGACATCCTGCGAGCGATCGAGAACGGGAAGCCCAAGGTCCTGCGCGGCGATCATGCGGGGAGCATCGAGCACGTGGAGACGCGCCTGCTCGAGCTCCTGCTCGACAATCGGTATCTCCCGGTGTTGACGCCGCCGGCGGTGAGCGATCGAGGCGAGGCGATCAATGTCGATGGTGACAAGTTGGCGATGCAGTTGGCGGTCGCCTTGCGTGCCGAGGCGCTGGTCATCCTTTCCAACACCCCGGGCCTGCTGCGCGACCTCCATGATCCGACATCGCTCATCGCGACGATCGACGTCAGCGACCCTGCGTCGGTCGAGGCGGCGATGACAGCAGCGCAAGGGCGCATGAAGAAAAAGGTCGAGGCCGGCTGCAAGGCGGTGCAAGCGGGGATCGGGCGAGTGGTCTTTGCCGATGCGCGCGTGTCCCAGCCGATCCAGCGGGCACTGGCCGGCCAGGGTACGGTGCTCCTGGCGGGAAGCCGGGTCGAGGTGCAGCCATGACGGGACATTCGACGTCAGCGATCCTGCGGCTCGACGAGTCGTTGCAACCGCCGCTTTACGCCAAGCGCGGTATCGCGCTGGTCCGCGGCGAGGGCGTGTGGCTCTATGACAGCGATGGTCAGCGTTATCTCGACCTGATGAGCAACTACGGCGTGAACATCCTCGGACATGCCCATCCGCGCGTGACGGCCGCGATCGTGGCCCAGGCGAGTCGGCTCGTGAGCTGTCACCAATCGTTCGCTTCCGACGTGCGTGCGGCTTTTCTGGAGAAGTTGCTTTCGGTCGTCCCCCATGGTCTGGCGCGCGCGTTCCTCAGTAATTCGGGGGCCGAGGCGGTCGAGGCTGCGCTCAAGTTCGCCTGGGCTGTGACCGGTCGGCGCAAAGTCGTCGCTGCGAAGCGTGGGTATCACGGGCGGACGCTCGGCGCGCTGGCGGCTACCGGTGAGCCCAAGTACCGGCAACCGTTCCTGGACGTCTTGCCGGAGGTCGTCCACGTCCCCTATGGTGATGTCGCTGCACTAGCCGAGTCAGTGGACCACGACACGGCGGCGGTGATCCTGGAGCCGGTACAGGGCGAGGGCGGCATCTACCCGGCCGAGCCGAGCTACCTCGTGGAGGCGAGACGGATCACCCGCGAGCGTGGAGCCCTGCTCGTGTTCGACGAGGTCCAGACCGCCTTCCGCACCGGAGCCTGGTTCGCCTGCGAGCATGCTGGCGTGTCGCCGGATCTCCTCTGCGTCGCCAAGGGGCTGGCCAACGGCGTGCCGATCGGTGCGACTTTGATGACGGAAGATGTCGCCGTCGCCTTGCCGGCCGGGGTGCACGGGAGCACGTTCAGCGGGAATCCGTTGGCCTGTGCGGCAGGTCTGGCCACGCTGGAAACGCTAGAGGACGACCGGCTCATTCCGGCAGCAGCGGAACTCGGTCTGTACTTCTGCCAGCAGTTGCTGGCGCTCGGTCACCCCCTGGTGCGCGAGGTGCGCGGGATCGGGCTCATGCTCGGCCTGGATCTCAAGGTCCGGTCGACCCCAGTCTTGAAGGCGCTGCAAGAGCGTGGCATCCTGGCCTTGCCAGCGGGGACGACGGTCGTCCGCCTCCTCCCACCGCTCATCTTGTCGCGCGACGACGTCGACCTGGCAGTCACGCGCATCGCGCAGGCACTCGATGCGGTCCGCGAGCGCTGAACGTGGGGGTGCGATGAGCGAGCAGCGACCAGGCGAGGGAACGCGCATCGTTCTGCGCAGTTTCGGCGTGATGGTGACGACGTTCGAGGAGCAGATGACGCAGCTGCTCGAGCGAGCGCAGCTCTCCGACATGACGTCGGAGGAAGCGCTCGAGCTGGCTGTCCAGGCGCTCGCACTCTCCGCTCGTCTGTCCCGCCGGTTGCGCGAGGTGAACGACCTGGTGCTCTCCCTCCAGGAGCGCTCGTTGGGGGAACTCCGCGCGCACCTGGCCCAGCGGTTTCCCGCGATGCCCGCTGAACCGGAGGAGTGACGCACTCGGCGATCGGCGACCCATCGGGTCATGTGCTGTGGCCGTCGGGACCAACAGACGAGGGTCCTGCCGTGGCAGGAGGCTGGCTCGCTCACCTGCTGCCCCGACAGCGAGGCGTGCTCGACTCATCGTCGCCAGGAGGAGACTGCTGCTCATCGCGCCCTATCTTGGTTACTGCGAGTGCTTGCTGGTCTCGCGGCCTGTTGTGCTGTGTTCATTCTCGTGGAGAATGGGGTGAGGAGTCAGCCCGCCCTTCTGGCAGATGACGGTTCTCGTCGATAGAGGCGTTCGTCTTTTGCCACCGTGCACCAGTCCCGGCTGACACGAGTCGGTCATGCGAGCGAGCCGCATGGTGCGGCGTTGACGGTTTCCAACGCTGGTCGGTACCCTTTCCGAGGGCCGTCCCAGTGGACGGTGGTTCGTGTTTGGAAAGCGCGTGCATCCAGCGCTGCACGACCCACTCGTCTGACAATGGCTCGAGGCAACGGCGTGCCAAAGAGGGAGGCGGGGCTCGATGACGCAGGTGGCCCATTCGGACGAACTGGCTCCGGCGTACCAGCCGCAAACGGTCGAAGCGCGATGGTACGACTGGTGGGAACAGCGTGGCTACTTCACCCCGGCTATCGACTGGAACCGGAAGCCATTCGTCATCATCATGCCGCCACCGAACGTCACGGGTGAGCTGCACATGGGGCACGCCCTCTTCGTCGCCATCGAGGACTTGATGATCCGCTGGCGACGGATGCAAGGGTATCCGACGCTGTGGCTCCCCGGAGCTGATCACGCCGGTATCGCAGGACAGTGGGTCGTCGAGCGCGAACTGCTCAAAGAGGGACTGACCCGGCACGATCTCGGACGCGAACGGTTCCTCGAGCGCGTTTGGGACTGGATGAACCGCTATCGCGGTCGCATTCGCGAGCAGTTGCGGATCCTCGGGGCTTCCTGTGACTGGACACGCTTCCGCTTCACGATGGATCCCGGCCCCTCGCGGGCGGTCCGCACGGCTTTCAAGCGGCTGTACGACAAAGGGCTCATCTATCGAGGAGAGCGGCTCATCAACTGGTGCCCGCGCTGCATGACCGCACTCTCCGATCTGGAGGTCGATCACGAGGAGATCGAGGGGACGCTCTACTACTTGCGTTACCCGATCGAGGGGAGCGACGAGTCGGTCGTCGTGGCGACGACGCGGCCGGAAACGATGCTCGGCGATACTGGTGTCGCTGTGCACCCGGACGACGAGCGGTATCGCCACCTGGTTGGGAAGACGGCCATCCTGCCGCTTCTCGGCCGGCGGTTGATGATCGTGGCTGACGAGGCGGTCGATCCGGCGTTCGGTACCGGTGCGGTGAAGGTGACGCCAGCGCACGACTTCACCGACTTCGAGATCGCCCAGCGCCACGGCCTGCCACCGGTCAACATCCTCGATCCGAACGGCACGCTGAACGAGAACGCTGGGCCGTTCGCTGGGCTCCCGATCCAGGAGGCGCGGCGGCGGGTGGTGGAGGAACTGGACCGCCAGGGATACCTGGTGCGGACAGAGCCGCACCGCTACAGCTTAGGACATTGCCAGCGCTGCGGCACGGTCGTCGAGCCGTTGATCAGCAAGCAATGGTTCGTCAAGATGGCGCCGCTCGCTCAGCCGGCGATCGAGGTGGCGCGCAACGGCACACTCCAGTTCGTTCCGGAACGGTTCCGCGCGGTCTACCTGCACTGGTTGGAGAACGTCCGTGATTGGTGCATCTCGCGGCAGCTCTGGTGGGGGCATCGCATCCCGGTCTGGTATTGCCAGGACTGTGGTCAACTCACCGTGACCGCTGAGGAAGCGATCGAGCGGTGCGAGCACTGCGGCAGCACGCGGATCGAGCAGGATCCGGACGTACTCGATACCTGGTTCTCCAGCGGGCTTTGGCCGTTCAGCACGCTGGGTTGGCCTGACGACACGGACGATCTCCGTTACTTCTATCCTGGCTCAGTGATGGAGACCGGGTACGACATCCTCTTCTTCTGGGTGGCCCGGATGGTCTTCCTGGGTCTGGAGTTCATGGGCGAGGTGCCCTTCTACACGGTCTACCTGCACGGAACCGTGCGGGACGAGCGTGGCCAGCGGATGAGCAAGACGAAAGGGAACGTGATCGATCCGACCGAGGTCACCCAGCAGTACGGCGCCGATGCGCTCCGCTTCACGCTGGTGACCATGGCCGGTCCGGGGACAGACATGAAGCTCAGCCTCAGCCGCGTCGAGGCGAGCCGCAACTTCGCCAACAAGATCTGGAACGCCACGCGCTACACGCTCCGGGCGCTGGCGGGTGGGGAGATCGAGCGAGCACCGGACGGTTCGGTCGTACCGCCTGAGCGCTCGGCGATGAGTCTGGCTGATCGCTGGATTCATAGTCGCCTCGAACGCGTGACGGCGGAGGTGACCGACCGACTCGAACGCTATCAGTTCCACGAGGCAGGGCACCTCCTCTACGAATTCCTGTGGTCGGAGTTCTGCGACTGGTACATCGAAGCGAGCAAGGTGGCGATCAATGCTGGTGGCCCCGGCGCGCGAGCAGCCCGGCAGACCTTGGCGTACGTCCTCGAGCGGGCGCTGCGCTTGCTGCATCCCTTCATGCCGTTCGTGACCGAGGAGCTCTGGCAACGGCTGCCGCACGCTGGGGAGAGCATCATGGTCGCTTCCTGGCCGCAACCGGATGCGGCACGGATCGACGAGGAAGCGGAGCGCGAGTTCGGCTTCTTGATGGAGGCTATCCGAGCAGTACGGAACGCGCGTGCCGAAGCTGGTGTCGAGCCAGCGCGCTGGATCCAGGCGATCGTCTATCCAGGCTCGCATCGGCGCGCGTTCCAGGACAGCGAAGGCGTCTTCCGCTTCCTGGCTCGTATCGCGAGCGACGGTTTGAGCTACGTCGAAGAACTTCTCGAGGCACCGAAGCAGGTCGTCTCGCTCATCGTGGACGACGCCGTGATCTACTTGCCGCTGCGTGGGATGCTCGATAGCGACGCCGAGCGACAGCGCCTGCAGCGCGAACTGGAGGAGCTCCTCGCCGAACTCGAGCGGACACGGGCGCTCTTGGCTAATGAGCAGTTCGTCACGCGAGCGCCCGCGCACGTGGTGGAGCGTCACCGTGCGAAGCTGGCCGATGCCGAGGAGCGCCTGCGGCTGATCCGCGCTCGGCTCGACGAGTTGGCTTGAGACCACTCGCTTCGTCAGCCGGAGCAGTCGTTCGAGCGAGCGGAAGGTACCGTTCGGCTCGCCGGGTTCCGGTTATCCCGCGTGAGTTGACTGGCTCGGTGCTGCGCAGTCGGGCGAGAGCACGAGCAGAAGACGAAGACCACGGCTCGCCGCGCAGCAGCGAGCATCCGAGCGGGAGAGCGAGCACGCACGAGTGACCGATGGACGGTGTCGGGACGATGGTCGACACAAGCCAGATCGCATTGGATCCGGCACGAGCCTTACCGCGCGACTGGTTCGCGCGTCCGGCCGTCGAGGTCGCTCGCGATCTCCTCGGCGCAATCCTGGTGAGCATGGTCGGCGGAGAGCTGGTCGCTGGTGTCCTCGTCGAGGTCGAGGCGTATGGCGGGCCAGAGGATCCAGCCTCGCACGCGGCCCGTTATCGGAACGGACCGGCCCGGGTGATGTGGGGGCCACCGGGCCATGCCTACGTCTATCGGGCCTACGGTGTCTACCCCTGCTGCAACATCGTCACCGATCCGGACGGTACGGCGGGTGCTGTCTTGCTCCGCGCCGCGATGCCGCTGGTTGGCCACGCGATCATGCAGCAACGCCGGGAACGGTCGCGTCGCGCCGGATACCGATTGGCGGAGCACCGGCTGGCGAGCGGGCCGGGAGCGCTCGCTCAGGCATTCGGGATCGCGCTCGATCATCACGGGTTGCCGTTCGATCGACCGCCGTTCTGGATTCAGTCTGGCTCATCGCCGCAGCGTGTCGCGAACACGCCTCGCATCGGGATCTCGCGCGGTCAGGAGTTCCTGTGGCGGTTCGTGATTCCTGGCCACCCGGCAGTCTCCGGGCGTCCTTCGCGTCTCGCGACGGAGTAGACTGGAGAGAGCAGGACCAGGCGATCCTGCTGGACCGGATCATCCGATGTGGAGTTTCCCGGTTTCGCAACTAGTCAGTGTCGCGCTGGCGGCTCTCTCGGTCCGCGCGATCGCGCGGGGCTGGCGTGCCCGCCACCAGCTCTTTGCGGAGCCGGTGACCGCCCAGCAACTGGCGGTGCTCGTGGAATTGGCGCTGTTCGTGCTCGTACCGATCAGTGTCCTCGCGCACGAACTCGGGCACGCGGTCGCGGTGTGGCTTTCCGGTGGACGCGTGGTCGGCTTCGGGTACCTGCTGTTTCTCGGTTGGGTCGAGTACACCGGCGTGACGGACCCGGTCGCCCAGTTCTGGATCGCCTCGAGCGGCAATCTCGTCAGTGTGTTCCTCTCGCTCGTCGCTATCGGGGCTGGCCTCTTCGCTCCGCTGCGCCGGCCAGTCGCCGCGCTGCTCCTGACGGCCGGCGGGATGATCCTCGCGACCACGCTGGTGTTCTACCCGGCACTCGATCTCGCGAGCGGCATGCAGGGTGACTGGACGCAGCTGTACAGTGGGCCGCGATCGGCTGTTGTCGTGCTCGGGGCAGTGCATGGGGCGCTCCTGCTCACCGGTTTGGCCCTGTGGCGGAGTCGGTGGCTCCGCTGGCGCGTCTCGGCGCGGATCGGCTGGCCGTGGCGGCTGGACGAGCACGACCGGCGACTGCTCGCTTGGCGGCAACTGACCGAGGCCGTGGAGGAGCTCGGGACGCATGACCCATCGCTGGCAGTCTCCGTTCAGGAGAACGGGGGCAAGCCCGAACTCCAACTCTCCTGGCGAGGAGCGAAGGGCCAGCGCTCCTTGCGGGCACGCATCGGTGACCGGCCGAATGATTTGGAGGTCGAAGCGCTGGCGGGACAGCCGCCCAGGTTACGGGCGAGTTGGCGGGCACTCGTTCCGCCGGAAGCGCTCTTCGCCGACCCGTCGCCCCTCCTCGCCCTCTTGCACCGGTTGCGCGCTGCAGCGGATGCTCTCGAGCCCGTCGGGGAAGAGTGAAATGCGACGGTGGTGGCGGCGCGATCGCGACCGAGATGAACGATCAGCTGTAGACCGACCGACCGAGCAGCCCGAGCGGCCGGTCCGAGAGGCCGA